>JAEUJT010000124.1 GCA_016793525.1 Archangium sp.
GCCGACGGTGTCGCACACCGAGACGACGCAGTGCTCAGAGGTGGTGACCACACACGGGGTGGCCGGCGCATCGAAAAATGCGGCCACCACCCCGGCGACGCTGGTGGAGCCGTTGACCACCTGCGTGAGCTGAATCAGCCCATTTTTGTCGAAGAGCCCGCGCGGCGGCACGCCCGCGTCAGCAGCACCGAGCCCGCCGTCGACCCCACCGCCGTCTGCGTCGCCTCCGTCGAGCCCGGTGCTCGCATCGACCGGGCCCGCGTCGACCGAAGACGATGAGGCACGACAACTCATGACCACCACGACCACTCCACCGAGCAACCAGCGCATGCGCGTCTCCCGAGTTGAGCCGCGGAGACGCTTCAGTGCCTCGAACGATTGCGGCTACGCCAGGTCGAAGAGCAACACTTCACCTTCACCATCGGCCGAAAGCGTCACCGAGGTCTCGTCGCTCAGCGCCAGCCCGTCACCCGCAGACATTCTCTTGCCGTCGACGGAGATGGTGCCCTTCGCCACGTGGATCCACCCGTGCCGGCCGGGCGCGAAGGCGTGCGTGACGCGGTCGGTGCCACCCAGCACCCCGGCGTAGATCCGCGCGTCGGCGTGAATCGTGACCGAGCCGTTCGCTCCGTCGGGCGACGCCACCAGCCGCAGCAGGCCGCGCTTGTCGTCGTCGGTGAAGTGTTTCTGCTCGTAGCTCGGCGCGATGCCCTCTTTGTCGGGAATGAGCCAGATCTGTAGGAAGTGGGCACCTTCGGTCGTCGACGGGTTGCGCTCGGAGTGCCGCACGCCGGTGCCCGCGCTCATTCGCTGCACATCGCCGGGGCGAATCACGGAGCCGTTGCCCATCGAGTCTTGGTGTTCGAGCGCACCCTCGAGCACATAGGAGACGATTTCCATGTCGCGGTGCCCATGCGTGCCGAAGCCGCGCGCCGGCTCAACCCGGTCGTCGTTGATGACCCGCAGCGCACGAAACCCCATGTGCGCCTCGTCGAAGTAGTCGGCGAACGAGAAGGTGTGCTTCGTGTTCAGCCAGCCGTGATTGGCTCCACCGCGCTCCGCTGCCAGTCGTTGTGTCTTCATGATGCCGATACCATCAGCATGGAGAGGGCCATGCGCAAGGTGTCTGGAATGACTGAGGAGGCCTCGTCAAAGGCACCCGAAATGAGCGAACATGGCTCTCAATATGAGAGTTCCGAGCCACGCCACTGACCTCCGACTCGACGAGCTGTTCACCTTCGACGGCGCCGGCGGCCGAATGCACTTCGCCGGCGAGCGGGTGGTGCTGATGGACGCGGTGGCTCTGGGTTTGTTGCGCAAGCAGCTCATCACCGCCTTCGGCATGACGGGGGCGCGGGCGCTGCTGACGCGCTTCGGATATGGCCATGGCTGGCGGCTCGCGGAGTCGATGAAAGACGCCATTCCCTGGGCCGATGAGCGCGAGTGGAGAGTCGCGGGCGGTCGGCTCCACCGCCTCCACGGCATGGTGACGTTCGAGCCGGTGGCGCCTTCTGAAGCGGCGTCACCACCGGCCTTTGCGGAGTCGGTGTGGCGCGACAGCTTCGAAGCGGAGCAACACCTCGTGCACCACGGCCAGGCCGACACCTGCGTGTGCTGGATGCTGGTGGGCTTCGCCTCCGGCTACCTCAGCCGCGTCAACGGCCGCACGGTGTACTGCTTGGAGACGGCGTGCCGGGGGCGAGGCGACGCGGTGTGCCGCATGGTGGGGCGCCCGAAAGAGGAGTGGCCCGAGGCGGTGCAGTCCGAGCTCGCGTTCTACGAGAGCGACTGCCTCAACGAGACGCTGAAGCACCTGCAGACCGAATTGAAGAAGGTCGACCGGCGGCTCCAGCAGCGCACGCGGGAGATGAAGCGGCTGGCCGGTGACGACTCCGGGCTGGTGCTGCGCAGCGAGGCGATGCAACTCGTGGTCGGGCAGGCGCGGAGAGTCGCGGCGGTCGACAGCACGGTGCTGCTCCTTGGTGAGTCCGGTTCCGGCAAGGAGCGTCTGGCTCGGCTCATCCACGAGACCTCCGGTCGGCAAGGGGGGCCCTTCGTGGCCATCAACTGCGCGGCGATGCCCGAGGCGTTGCTCGAGGCCGAGCTCTTCGGTCACGCCAAGGGCGCGTTCACCGGAGCGGTCGCGGAGCGCGCGGGCCTCTTCGAATCGGCGCAGGGCGGCACGTTGTTGCTCGACGAAGTGGGTGAGCTGCCTCCGGCGATGCAGGCCACGCTGCTGCGCGTGCTGCAGGAGCGCGAGGTGCGCCGCGTCGGGGAAAATCGAACCCGGAGCATCGACGTGCGGGTGGTGTCGGCGACGCACCGAGATCTCCAAGCGGAGGTCCGCGCCGGGCGCTTCCGCGAAGACCTGTACTTCCGCCTCCGAGTGGTGGAGCTGCGCGTGCCTCCGCTGCGGGCGCGCGCTGACGACATCGTGCCGCTCGCTCGGGCGGCGTTGGCGGACACGTGCACCCGACTGAAGCTGCCCCAGAAGTCTCTCTCGGCCGGAGTGGCTCGAGCGCTGGTGGCCTACGCGTGGCCCGGCAACGTGCGCGAG
This sequence comes from Archangium sp., assembly GCA_016793525.1. The sequence continues at coordinate 2,558 of JAEUJT010000124.1, forward strand.
CTGTTCAACGCCATGGAACGCGCCGCGGTGCTGTCGGAGCACGCCGAGCTCGAGGTGAGCGACCTGCCGGTGGAGCTGCAGCACCCGGTGAGCACCGTGGGCGGCGCGGGGCGGCGGCTCGAAGACATCGAGCGCGAGGCGATTCTCACCGCGCTGGCCGACGAGGGAGGCAACCGCTCCCGCACCGCCACCCGCCTCGGCATCGGCCAGGCCACGCTGTTCCGCAAGCTGAAGCAGTACCAGCGCGACGGCCACGAGGTGGCACAGGCCGCGTGACTTCTCCATGGCGTCGGGTGGGGCGGGCTCTTACGTTCCGCGCGCCGATTCACCCTCGTTGGAGACACGCACCATGATCGAAGCAGGCCAGAAGGCTCCGTCGTTCTCGTTGAAAGATCACGCCGGCAACACGGTGAAGCTGGCGGACTTCAAGGGCCAGAGCGTGGTGCTCTACTTCTACCCGAAGGACAACACGCCCGGCTGCACGGTCGAGGCGTGCAACTTTCGCGACGAACACTCCGCGCTGAGGAAGCAGGGCGCCATGGTGCTGGGCGTCTCGCCCGACGACGCGAAGAGCCACCAGAAGTTCATCGACAAGTTCAGCCTGCCGTTCCCGCTGCTGGTCGACGCTGACCACGCGGTCGCCGAGGCCTACGGCGCGTGGGGCGAGAAGAGCCTCTACGGGCGCAAGTTCATGGGCATCATTCGCTCCACGTTCCTCATCGGGCCTGACGGCAAGGTGAAGGCCGCGTGGCCCAAGGTGAAGGTCGAAGGCCACGTCGACGAGGTGCTGGCCGCGCTCACCGGAGAGGCGCCCGCTGCGGAGAAGAAGGCCAAGAAGCCGGTCGCTCCGAAGGCGAAGAAGAAGGCCCCGGCGCGCACGTCGGCTCGTTGAAGCGCTTACACCAGACGAGCGAGGAGCTTCTCAACCGGTGCGAGCTGAACGCCTTCTGGCGTTCTCGAGTGTGTCACGCCCACCCGTGACACCTGCCACGCTTCGATGTTGGGAAATCGCTCGACGAAATACCGCAGACCGCGGTCGAGCTGACCCGCGGTCGACTTGCATTCGACCGCGAGAATCGGTTTTCGCGACTCGACGACGATGAAGTCGACCTCGCGACCATCGACATCTCGAAAGTAGCGCAGCTCGAGGTCTCGCCCCTCGACGTCGACTTGGTGGTGCACCCACTTGAGGAGATGCGACGCGACGAGGTTCTCGAAGCGCGCCGCGGGCTCTTGTACGAGCGTCCAATCGAAGTGGTAGTGCTTCTGCTCTTTCTTGACCGCTCGCAGCCGTGGCGCCCCGAAGGGTGGGAGGCGAAAGATGGCGTAGACCCGCTCGAAGACATCGAGCCAACGCGCGATCGTTTGATGTGAAACCTGCAGGTCCTCGCGAATGGCGTTGATCGACAGCGGAGAGCCAACGCGTTCTGGCAGCGTGGCCATCAAGAGCTCCAACCGACCGAGGTCGGTGAGGTTTTCGACGCCTTGAACGTCATCACGAAGCAGCCGTGACCGGTATTCGAGAGACCACCTCCGCGCCCCGCGCGCGTCGAGCTTCAGGAATGGCTCGGGGAAGCCCCCCTTGTGGAACAGCGCCTCGACCGTACCTTTCTCCGAGCCAAGCTCCCTGAACGAAAACGGGTGAAGGCGAAGGTAGTGGTACCGGCCTTGAAGCGAATCACCCCCGTACCTGTACCAGTCGAGCCGCGCGCTGCCGGTGACGAGAATTGGAGGGTCTCCGTGGGTCTTGTCGAACAGCCCTTTGAGGTACCCGCGCCACCCGCGAAACTTGTGCAGCTCGTCGAAGACCCAGAGCTTCGCCACCGGCAAGGTGCGCGACAGCAACGCGTGGCGGTCTTCGGCGATGTCCCAGTTGAGGTACCCCTCGACGCCACCAGGCAGCGACCGCGCAAGTGTGGTCTTCCCAACTTGTCGAGGGCCTCCGAGGAACACCATCTTCTCAGTGAGGTCGGCCTCGATCGACGAAGTCAGGTACCTCGGGGTGTTTTTCCTCGAAACAGGCACGCTTGCATTTTAGCGCCCATGTTAAAAAACTCGCGAGTGATTTGGTGTGCAGGTGAAAAAACTCGTCGTGCACAACAGGGCACGGAACTC
>JAEUJT010000158.1 GCA_016793525.1 Archangium sp.
TCAGCACCGCGACCTCATGGCGGCGCATCAGCTCGATGGCCTCGGCGCCCCCACCGGCCGTCAGCACTGGAACGTCGTCGTGCACGAGCGACTCGAAGACGACGCGGTTCGCCGCATCGTCATCGACGTAGAGAATGAAGGCGTTCACCGCGCCTCACCCGGCAATCTCACTTCGAACACCGTGCGCTCTCCTGGTCTCGAGACGACGCCGAGGTAGCCGCCCAGCCGGCGAATCGACTGGCGCGACAAGTAAAGCCCGAGTCCCGTGCCTTCTCCAACTTCTCGCGTGGTGAAGAATGGTGTGAAGAGCCGCGGCACCGTCTCTGGAGAAATGCCCGGCCCATCGTCCTCCACCGTGACACGAACGACACCGTCGTTCTGACGTGTGACAGTGAGCCAGATGTTTTTCGACGGCGCGCGAATGGCGTTGTCGATGAGGTTGAGGAACACCTGGTTTAGCTCGCCGGCTGGCGCCACCACCCGCGCCTCCCCGAGCTGCTTGTGCACGGTGACGTCGTTCAGCCGGTGCCCGAGGAGCCGCAGCGTCGACTCCAGGCCCGAGGCGATGTCGACCGGCCGGTCGCCCCCGCGCTCCGCCGGGCTGGCGTGGGTGAGGAGCGCCTGGCTGATGCCTTCGATGCGCTCGGCGCCGTCGGCGATGACCGCCAGCAGCTTCGCGTCGTTGCCGGAGAAGATGGGCTTCTGTTGCAGTAGGCGCACGCCGTTGAGCACCGCGTTGATGGGGTTGCGCACCTCGTGGCCCACGCCGGCGGCGAGAGTACCCACCGCGGCGAGGCGAGACTGGGCGTTGAGCTCGAGCGCCAGCCGCCGCATGCGCACCTGCGCGTGCACGCGCGCGAGGAGAACGCGGGGGTGAAATGGTTTCTCCACGAACTCATCGGCGCCCGAGGCGAAGCCGTCGATGGCCGCTTCGGGGCCACCGCGCGCGGTGAGGAGAATGACCGGGGTCGACTGGAGCTGCGGGTCTTTCTTGATGGCCGTGCACATGTCGGTGCCGCGCAGCTTCGGCATCATCACGTCGGACACCACCGCGTCGGGCCGGAGCGAGCGCGTCTTGGCCAGCCCGTCTTCTCCGTCGACTGCGATGAGTGTGTCGAACACTGGAGAGAGCACCCCCACGAGGAGCGCCCGCATCTCCTCATTGTCTTCGACGATGAGAACCCGGGCCCTGGGTCCCAGCTCGAGCGCCGCGAGACCAACATCTGGCGTGCCGCGCAACGGTACCGGCGTGAAGTGTTCGTCGGTGGCATCGGTGGTGCGGCGCGCCTGGCCGACGTCGCGCTGCACGCGGCGGCGCTCGAGGACCTGATCTTTGAAGTGTGACGTCCCCTTCGGGAGCACCACGGTGAAGGTGGTGCCCTTGCCCACGGCGCTCTGGACCTCCAGGCGCCCGCCGTGGAGTGCGGTGAAGTTCTTCGCCAACGATAGGCCGATGCCGACGCCGCCGCGGTTCTGCTCCGACGTGACGCCCGCTTGGTAAAATCGCTCGAAGATATGCGGCAGGTGCTTCGGGTCGATGCCAGGGCCGGTATCGCTCACGGAGACCCGCGATTCTTTCGCGTCGTGCGTTACACGGAGCGTGATGCGCCCACCCTTTGGGGTGTATTTGAGCGCATTGCCGAGCAGATTCGAAAGCACCGTGTCGAGGCGATATTCGTCTCCGTAGGTGTCCGACGTCGGGGTTGGCGCATCGACGTGAAGCGTCACCCCGCGCGCCTCGGCGGTCGGCGCGAAGAGTGTGCCGAGCTGGTGCACCAGACCCGACAAGTCGACGGGCATGACACTGAGGCGCAGGTGCCCGGAATCGGCCTTCCCCAGGTCGAGCAGGTCGCTCAGCATACGCATCAATCGCGAGGCGTTTCTGTGCACCGCCTCGAGCGACGCGCGCACCGGCTCGAGAAGGTCAGCAGGGTTGGCGAGCAGCGCGTCGATGGGCGTGATGATGAGTGTCAGCGGGGTGCGGAACTCGTGCGAGATGTTCTCGAAGAAGCGCGTTCGCATCGCACTGTCTTGCTCGATGAGCGCTTTGTCGGCCGCAGTGCGCTCGAGCGCCGTGCCCACCGAGGTAATTGACATTGCAATGACGATGGCAATCGCAATCGTGAATCCGACAGGGGCGAAGTCAGCGTTCGTGCTCAAGAACGGGTAGTCGAGGATGTGGATTCCCTGCACCAGACAGGAAATGGAGAACACTCTGGTTGTTGGGCTCGAGCGGTACTTCGACCAACGGAGGCCTTTTGTTCCTTGAATGAACAGCGGACTGGCGACTGCCACTGCCAGTGGCAGCTCGCGGAGCCACGCGGGTGCTCCAGCCAACGCCAGTCCGACGCCGATGACCACCGTGAGTCCGCAGAAAATTGCGTGACGACGTAGGCCGGCGGACTCATTCCGAAGCGATGCGGCGAAGTGCGCAAGCGGGAAGGTGCTGCACGCACTCAACGACGCGGCGACCGTGAGCCCCGCGGGGCTCCTGATGGGAAGCGCGTGAGCGAGGAGCCCCACGAGGGTCCCCAGCCAGACGAAGATGAGCGTACGATTGAGCGCAGACCGGTCTTGCGACCAAAGCAAGACCGTGAGGGTCAAATTGAGCACCAGCACCGTGAGGTACAGGACGAGAAGATTCTGCAGAGTGTTCATGTCGGACCGACACGAGACGTCTCGGCGGCAGCTCGCGGACTCACCCGAGGCGCAGGTCCAACGTATGTAACGACTGACGCCGGCAAGCACTGAAAGAGGTGACTCTTCTGACCTGCTCCCTCGACGGCGTTGGCGTAGAGCGTGTGCTGTACGAGCGGGAGCGTCATCACGGCGATGGCATGCGGGTTACGCAGACCCAGATCGAGCAGCGTTGCCGAGATTCCAAGAATGATGTTCGGTTCAAGCGAACGTTCACGCCGCGAGATGCCCGAAAGAATCTCCGACAAGTGAAAGAAGTGCCTTCGATTGCGGCCGCCATGCCGTTCCAGGGCACTACGAAGGGCGACCAGCCGCTCATCTTCGTCTCGAAAAGGTACTCCGAATCCGACTGGGCGGGTTCTCGCGTTCAAAAAAGCCGACGCGGCCGCGTCAAGGTCAGCGTCGCGCTCATCTCCTCGAAGACCAGCGTCAAAATCGAGTAGCAACTGCGCCGCCGCTCCGGCTGGCCATGGACCAACGTTGGCGTCGGCGAACATGGCCGTACCAGCGGCGACCCCGGCGAGATCGTTGCCATAGCTCGCCGCAATACGTCCAATCTTGAGCGGCCAGACCCGTGGGTCACTCATGGTGATCGAGGCAGCAACGAGGTCGAGCACGATGTGCTCATCCGCCGAAAGCCGTGGGCCGCCGACCGCGAGCCAGGTGAGGCCGATCGCTGAGATGTTGCTCACCAAGTCAGAAAATACGCCGTATCCACAGAAACGATGATCGGCATCACCGGTTTGGGCCACCCGTGTCGGGAGCGTCTCAAGCTTGGCGTCATTCATGGTATGCGAACCGAGGCACGTTCATTGGGTATTCTTTGAGTTTGCCGCGGGTGCCAGCCAAGCCCTCGGCGAGCGTACCTGGGAGCCGCGCGATGGTGAGTGCGACCTCAAGGTGTTGAGCACTGTTGAGGCCCACCGCCCAGAGGGTTGCCAGCACCGCCGCCGTGCGCGTCGGCCTATGCCTGAGCGCGACGACCTCGCCCGCGAACGCTCCCACGGCCGCCTGCAGCCGAAGGACTGCCTCGCGATCGACTTCGTCGGTGCTCTGATGCGCAACCGGATATTCGGTCGAGGGTCGTTCCAGCCAAGTCAAGAGGTCATGGTGCTGGCTCACGACCCATCGAGACTGCTCGCTCAGTGTGACGGCGCTCGCAGCGACCGTTCCGCTTGTGGGCGTGCTGCAGACGTTTGCCAACACAGCAACGTGGGTTGGGGCTTCTCCCACAAACGACGGTAGCCAGAACACGAACGCCGCTTCTGCGGCGCGGCCCTGTTCGGCACTCGGGGCGACGCCGGTCAGCGCGAGAACGATGGTCTCAGCAAAGCTGTAGTGCCGCGCGAGATCGGCCTCGACGTCGTACCCATGAAGCCGCGACCGAACCCTTCCCTCGCATACGCGAGCCAGCAACGTATCTGGGAACGCAACTCGCTCGAGGTAGTTCGGCCCGTCACCCATGCAATGCGCTCCCGCCAGTTGGTGTCGCTGCTGCCCCTTGCCCTTCGGTCGTCATCCACGAGCGCTTGGAGTCGACGTCTTTCGAGAACACTGCGGCGGGGTCGACCTGAATGTCGAGCACGACTGGGCAGTCTCGGCGGCGGCTGAGGTTGACCAGATCGAACTGCTCCGGAGATTCGATGCGGTACCCTTCGGCGCCGAGGCTCCGTGCCAGTGCCGCGAGGTCGGCCGGTCCGGTGGGGAAGGCGGGCGAGCGGTTGTAGAACGCGTGATGCCCCAGCTCGGTCATGCCCAGCCGGTGGTCATTGAACACCGCGAAGATGACCGGCAGCTTCGCCTGCGCGGCCGTCGCCACCTCGCCCGCGCACATCAAGAACCCGCCGTCGCCGCAGAGCACCACCACGGGGCGCTCCGGGTCAGCCACCTGAAGCCCAATGCCCGCAGCGATGCTCCCACCCATCGCGCCCAGCCCAAGTTGGAGCAGGAACGTGTCGTGCGCCTCAGCGGGTGTGTAGTGAATGGCGTAGAGCATGTGCTCGCCGCTGTCGGCGGTGAATCGCGCCCGCGGCCCGACCCGGCGGGCGATCTCCACCACCGCGCGCTCTGACGTGATGCGGTTCGGCGTGGTCGCAACGCTGGTCGACGCCTCTCGGTAAAACTCCACTCCATACCGCTTGGCGGGTGTCGTTCGCTGGAGTTCCGGTCGCTTCAGCAGTTCAGCGAGAAAGTGCTCGACCGGCGCGGTGAGACAGATGTGGGTCGCGTACGAGCGCCCTACCTGAGTCGCCTCGATGTCGACGTGAATGAGCGTGCGCACCGGTTTGAGCAGTGAGCTCCACCCCTGGCTCGACAGCTCTCCCATGCGCGTGCCCATGGCGAGCGTGACGTCGACACCCTTGGCGAGAAAGTTGCGGCTCGAGGGGTGGCCACCCATGCCAAAAACACCCAGCGAGAGGGGGTGGCTTTCAGGGAAGATTCCCTTGCCTTTCGGCGTGGTGATGACCGGAATTTGCAAGCGCTCGGCGAGCTCGCGAATGAGCGTC
>JAEUJT010000189.1 GCA_016793525.1 Archangium sp.
TGCTCGGCCGCGTGGTGAACGCGCTCGGCCAGCCGGTCGACGGCAAGGGCCCCATCGAGTCGACCGAGTTCCGCCGCATCGAGCTCAAGGCGCCGGGCATCGTGAAGCGCAAGTCGGTGCACGAGCCGATGCAGACGGGCATCAAGGCGCTCGACGCGCTGGTGCCGGTCGGCCGTGGTCAGCGCGAGCTCATCATCGGCGACCGCCAGACGGGCAAAACCGCCGTCGCGCTCGACGCCATCATCAACCAGAAGGGCCAGGGCGTGTACTGCGTGTACGTCGCCATCGGTCAGAAGCAGTCGACCGTCGCCCAGGTGGTCGAGAAGCTGCAGCGCTTCGGGGCGCTCGAGTACACCATCATCGTCTGCGCCAACGCGTCGGACCCGGCGCCGATGCAGTTCTTCGCGCCGTACACCGGCTGCGCGATGGGCGAATACTTCCGCGACAACAAGATGCACGGCCTCATCGTGTACGACGACCTCTCGAAGCAGGCCGTGGCGTACCGCCAGCTGTCGCTCCTGCTGCGCCGCCCGCCGGGCCGCGAGGCATACCCGGGCGACGTGTTCTACATTCACTCCCGCCTGCTGGAGCGCGCGTCGAAGTTGTCTGACGCCGAAGGTGCTGGCTCGCTCACCGCGCTGCCCATCATCGAGACCCAGGCCGGCGACGTGTCGGCGTACATTCCCACGAACGTCATCTCCATCACCGACGGGCAGATTTTCCTCGAGACCGACTTGTTCAACGCCGGTATTCGCCCGGCCATCAACGTCGGCATCTCGGTGTCGCGCGTCGGCTCCGCGGCGCAGATCAAGGCCATGAAGCAGGTGGCAGGCTCACTCAAGCTCGACCTCGCGCAGTACCGCGAGCTGGCGGCGTTTGCGCAGTTCGGCTCCGACCTCGACAAGTCGACGCAAGAAGTCTTGGCCCGCGGCGCGCGCCTCACCGAGCTGCTGAAGCAGCCCCAGTACCAGCCGCTGTCGGTCGGCCGTCAGGTCATTCAGATGTACGCGGGTATGAACAAAGAAGACGCGCAGGGCCGCGGGTGGATCCGCGACATTCCCGTGACCGACATCACCCGCTGGGCGAAGGAGCTCCTCGAGTTCATCGAGGCCAAGTACGCCGGCGTCATCAAGCGCATCGAAGAGACGGGCGCGCTGCCGGTGAACGACAAGAAGCAGCCGTCTGACGCCGAGCTGAACAAGGCGCTGACCGAGTTCAACGCCACCTTCGCCAAGACGCCCGGCGCGAAAATCTAAGTCGCTCGCATCTGAAGCAGCTTCTCCGGCGGCCTCCGCACCACGCGGGGCCGCCGTCGTCGTTTCTGAGCTATGTCCCGCCGCATGGCCTCGATGCGCGTGGTGATGAACTTCATGGTCGGCGGCGGGCTCCTCGGCATCATCGGAAGCACCTTCGCGGGCCCGTCGATACTCGAGTGGTACAACACGAGCGGCGCCGGCCCCTCCCTCTGCGAGTGCGCCAAGCTCACCCGCGACACCGCCGACCGCTTCGTGACGATTCAGCTGGCTGGGCTCGGAGCGGGTGCGTTCGCTGGGCTCGTGCTCGGCGTGCTTTTCGCGGCGAAACGCCGGAACACTCCGCCACCGGCGGCCAGCGCAGCGTGACGGAACCGAGCGGTCGGGGCCAATCGCGAGAGCCACGTCGTACTCGGAGGGTCCATGCACATCACGCCACGCATCGTTCTCACGGCCATTGTCGTCTGTTGCGGTTGTGGTCCCACCAACGAGGCCAACACGCTTGATGGAGGGCGTTCGGTGCCACTCGCCTCGGGCGCCGCGTGTACGTGCATCGGCGATACGCCCGTGTGTTGTGAAGCGGGGCTCACCTGCTTCGCCGACACGCTGTGCAACGTGAAGACCGACGGGGGCTGTTTCACTGAAGGCACGTGCGCCGCACCACGGGCTGCCGGCCAGTCATGCCGCTTCGACAGCAACTGCGCCGTAGGTCGGTGCTCGAACATGCGCTGTGAGGCGACCGATGCGGGGTCGATGTGCATTCCATCGGGCTCGAGTTGCGCGTCCGCTCCGAGCCAATGTTGCAGTGGCTCCTGCGCGCTTCTGGGCAGCGGCCTCTGTACCTGAGCCGGCTCCCTGCTCGGTCTGAAACACGCAATCGCTCGACCGGAGGCCCGTCGAGCGGAACACCGTCTCAGGTCGAGACGTTCATCAACCGCCCGTGATGCAGCCGCCACCGCCCAACGATGCCGTCGCGCGACGTCTCGAGCCCGCTCAGCTTGGCCACCGCCGCGGCGTCGTCTTCGCGCGCAATCAACACGAGCTCGCGGAGGCCCAGGTACACGCGGTAGGGGCCGTCGCCGGCGACGCGCTCCAGCGACGTCTGGTGAAAGGGCGTGAGAATTCGAGCCGCGTCGTGGCCATCACCGTGCGCCAGGGCCCACAAGCCGGTGGGCGTGTTCGACAGCCGCAGGGCGCCTTGTTCGAGCTCGATGGCGCGCACGTCGGCGGGCCGCTCGCTGAGGTTTCGCCAGGCCGCATCGTCGACCGCGTCGAGCGCCAGGCCCCAACTCGCCAACACGCCCTCGGGTACGTAGCGAACGAGCTCGGGGTCTTCGAGGGCGTAGAACACCCACAGCCCCGCGGGCCCCTCGCGCCGCGCCGCGCCGATGCCTCGCTCGAGGAACGGGGTGTCGCGCAAGACCGGGAGCACGCGCTCGAGCAGCTTTGCCTTGTCGTCAGGGAGGCCAAGCGTGCGCTCGGCGAGCTCCATGGCCACCGACTCGGCGACCCTCGCCAACGGGAGCCCCGACACCAGAAAATCTTCGTACAGCCGCTCGAGCGACAGCCGCACCACACCGCCTCGGCCGACGCGCACGAGCAGGTGTTGTTTCTGGAGCAGGTGCGGCGTCGACCGCGCGCGGAGGGCTTCGATGAGCGCCTGGGCGTACATGTCGAGCGGCGGCGGCGCGTCGAGGTCGGCAGGGGCGAGCTGCTCGAGCTCGAGGGAGAGCTGCTGGGCCTCTCCGTCGAAGGGGTCGACGCGGAGCACCGAGGAGACGAGGGCGTTGGCGCGGGCCCACTCGCCGCGGCGCATCGCGACAATCGCCATGGCCTTGGTGGCCTCGGGGTCACCGGGGTTCACCTCGAGCGCGCGGCGGAGGGAGGCTTCGGCTTCGATCCACTTGTCGATGCTGATCAACGCCCGGCCCAGCGCGAGGTGCACCTGAATGTCGCGGGGGAAGTCGCGGCGTACGGCCTCGAGAATGGGAATGGCCTGGGGCGCCGCATCGGCGTTGATGAGGGCCTGAGCGACCGCCGTGCGCAGCCCGGGAGACCCGTGCTGTTGCGCCGCAGCCTCGAGCATTCGCAGCTCGTCGCCGCTCAGGCGCTCGCCGGCATCGACTTTCTGGCGCAGCCGCTCGACGGTCACTGCGTCAAACGTAAGGACCTGACGCCCCGGGGGCAACGTGTTGCGTGAATTGCGCTGGGAGCCTTCGATTTCGTTGACTTTGCGCACTGCGCCAACGATGGATCCACCCGCTTCTCGGCCGACCTTCTCCTTCCGGTAACGTCATGACTTCGTTCCTCGTTTTGGGCCAGATGGCCAACTCTGAACAGGGTTGGCTGACATCGAAGCTCCTCGCCACCCTCACCTCGAGCGCGGAGTGGGTGCTGTGGCTCCTGGCCATTCTCTCGGTCATCTCCATCGCGGTGATGCTCGAGCGCGCGGTGTATTTCGCCACCCACCGGCTCGAGAACATCGACGAGATTCTGATGAAGTTGGCCAAGGGTGACCTCGAGGGCGTGAAGGCGAGCATCGGCGGCAAGCAGGGCATGGAGGCATCGGTGCTCCGCGAAGGCCTCGAGTGGTCGCCGTAGGGCCCCGACGCGGTCGACGAGTTGATCAGCGCCACCATGGCCCGCGAGAAGCCGCGCTACGAGCGCTTCCTCTCGGTGCTGGGCACGCTGGGGAGCAACACGCCGTTCATCGGCTTGTTCGGCACCGTGTTGGGCATCATCAAGGCGTTCCACGACCTCGGCTCCATGGGCGCGAAGGGCGCTGAGGTGCAGCAGACGGTGATGGCGGGCATCTCCGAGGCGCTGGTGGCGACGGCGGTGGGCCTGGCGGTCGCGATTCCGGCGGTGATTGGGTACAACATCCTGACGCGGCAGGTGAAAAACGTGACGGCGCGCTCCACGGCGCTCGGGCACGCACTGGTCGGGCACCTGCGCTCGACGGAGAAGTGACGTATGGCGGGCAGTGCGCAGAATGACAGTGACGACGAGATTACGGGCATCAACGTCACGCCGTTGGTCGACATCGTGCTGGTGCTGCTAATCATCTTCATGGTGACGGCCAGCTTCATCGTGCGGGAGACAAAAGAGGTCGACCTGCCCAAGGCCGCGAAGAGCGGCGAGACCGTTCAAGGCATCGTCAACGTCGTGTTGGACAAAGACGGCAAGTTCTATTTCGACGGCGCTGAGGTGACGGAAGACGACCTCAAGGCGCGCATCGTGGATGCGGTGAAGAAAGAGAAAGAGCCGCGCGCCATCATCACCGCGGATCAATCGCTGAGCTACGGCAAGGTGATGCACCTCATCGACCTGGTGCAGGTGCAAGGCATCGCGAAGTTCGCGCTCAACATTCAAAAAGAAGCGGCTGCGGCCCCGGTGCCATGAAACCTGCGCGGGCGGTACCGCCTCCCATCGAGCCGCGTCCGCCGAGCAACGACGACGTTCAGCCCATCGTGCGCCCGCCTCCTGAGTCGGAGTCGCGAAGCTGGGTGTTCCTCTTCGCGTTTCTGCTCCTCTCGGGCATCGGCCACGTGGTGACGTTTGTGCGTTTGCCTGACCGTCCTCCGCTCGCGATGAAGGACAAGCCGCTCGACATCGAAATCAAGGTTATCGAGCCGCCGAAGCCGCCGCCCGAGCCTGAGAAGCCGCCCGAACCGGAGCCTCCCAAACCGAAGCCGAAGTTGCCGCCTCCGCCGGTGAAGACGGCCGAGGTGAAGCCACCTCCCGAGCAAGCACCGCCGCCGCCGACCGATGAGGCACCGAAAGAGCCGCCGAAGCCGGTTCCAATCGTTGTGGGCCTCTCGCTGTCGAACACGAATGAAGGTGGCTCCTTCGCGGCACCAGTGGGGAACACCGCCTACGGCAAAGCCGCCAACACCGCGGTCGACCCCAACGCCGTGCAGGCGTACCGGGCGCCGAAGTACGTGCCTCCAGGGGGCGCCGACACCGACCCGGTGGCCATCGGTGAAGTGAAGGTGCCGTACCCCGAAGAGGCGCGAAAGGCCGAGGTCGAAGGCTCGGTGCGCATGAAGGTCACCGTCGACGAGCAAGGCAACGTCACCAACGTCGTCGTGGTCTCCGGGCCGGGCTACGGGCTCAACGAGGCGGCGGCGGCGGCGATGAAGCGCTTCAAGTTCAAGCCGGCCACCAAAGGCGGCGAAGCGGTGGGCACGACGTTCCCGTACACGTACACGTTTTTGCTCGACTGAACCGAACCGCCCGGGCCGAGGCGCTACTCGTCGCGCTCGCTGGCCATCAGGTTGAAGTCGGGAATCTCCGACTTCATGTACTCGCGGATCCGCACGACAAGAGCGGCTTCGATCTGCCGCGCGCGCTCACGTGACACGCCGTAGTGGGCGCCGATGTCTTGCAACGTCATCGGCTCGTCGGAGATGAGTCGCTTGTCGAAGATGAAGCGCTCTTTCTCGTTGAGCGTCTCGGCGAACGTCGACAGCTTGGTGCGGAAGAGCTCCTTCAGCTCGGCGTTGCCCAGCGCGTCGTCGGCGGCGCCAGGCGCGGCGGGGAGGAGCCGATCTCCGCGGGTGCCCTTGTCGTCGTCGGGGTGCGCCGGCGCGTCGATGGAGACCTCGTCGTGGCCGAGGCGTTGGTCCATCTCCACCACGTCTTGCTCAGTGACGTTGAGGCGCTCGGCCAGCAGCTTCGGCGTCACCTCGTAGCCCTGCACGGAGAGGCGCTCTTGCTCTTGGCGCAGCTTGAAGAAGAGCTTTCGCTGGGCCTCGGTCGTGCCCAGCTTCACCATCTTCCAGTTGTCCATGATGTAGCGAAGGATGTACGCGCGGATCCACCAGGCGGCGTAGCTGGCGAGCTTCACGCCGCGCTCCGGGTCGAACTTTCGCACCGCCTGCATCAGCCCGATGTTCCCCTCTTGCACGAGGTCGAGAAGCGAGAGCGGGTTGCGGTGGTACTCGTGCGCCAGCTTCACCACCAGGCGCAGGTTCGACGCCACGAGGGTGTACGCGGCCTTCACGTCACCTGAATCGCGGAAGCGCTTCGCCAGCTCGACCTCTTGCTCGCGGGTCAGCAGCGGGTGCCGCGTCACCTCGGCCATGTACGCCGAGAGCGGGTCCCTCGAGTTCAGCCCGCGGGCGGCCGGCTTGGCGAGGGTCACGGTGTCGAGGTCGGCCACCACGTCGTCGAGGTCTTCAGCGGCCGGCTCCTGCGGCTCGTCGATGCCCGGCGTCTCGTCGGAGGCCTCGGTTTCCCCGTCGGCTTCGGCGTCACGCTCAGCGGCAACGGCGCGCGCGCGCGGCTTCTTCTTCTTCGGCGCCTCGGGGGCCGCAGGCACCACGGGGGTGACGACCGTGCCGTCGACGATGGACGCGTCGATGACCTCGTTCGCCGGAGTCGCTGGTGTTTTCCCTCTGCGCGCAGCCATGACCGCACCTCACATAGCGCAGCGCTACCGCGTTGCCACCGATTCGGCCGGCGCCCGGGGAATGTCGAGGAGCTCGACGCCGAACGACAGGCTCCGCGGCAGCGTCAGCTCGAGGCTCGACCGCATGTAGTCGGCGTTGCTCGGCGACTGCCGCTCATTCACCTCGTTGCCCAGGTCGAACATGTTGGCCGCCACCACCGACGTGCGCAGCAGCCAGCCTTTCCCGAGCGGGAAGTCGTAGCTGAGCTTCACGTCGATGTGCACCTGGAAGTCCTCCCGCCAGCCGCGCAGCGGGTACGAAATTTTCATCGCCGAGCCGCGGTGCGAGTTGAGCTGCATCGCCAGCTGCCCGTACTCCACGTGGTGGTCGTAGAAGGCGAAGGGCTGGCCATCTTTGAACAGCACCTGAAACGAGCCCCACAGCGAGCGCCAGAAGCGGTAGCCGCCCGCGGCTTTGGTGATGAAAGCCCGGTCGGCGTCGGTGTTCGACACGCTGCGCAGCCGCGCATTGGGGTTCGCTCCGGCCCAGTCGACGATGCCGATGTCGTTGCCGTATGCGCCGTTGCCGAAGGGCGGCCAGCCGAAGAAGTTCGCCGCCGAGAAGCCGAAGGTGAAGAAGCCGTTTTCATCGGCGAGGCGCGACACCTCGAGCTGCACCATGCCGCCGTACGGCGTCTCGGAGAACGGGTCGTTCTGCAGCCGGTACCGAGTGGGGCGCCCGTCGAAGAAGAATACGTCGTTGGTGAAGTGCCCGTAGTCTTCTGCGGCGCCGTCGAGCACCAGCCGCGACAACCCGTGCCACGCCTTGGCGATGCCCTGCAGGGCGACCTTCCACTTCTCGCCGATGCGGCTCGTGATGCCGAACGACGCTGAATAGATGTTGGGTGGCAACAGCACCCCGGGCGAGGTGGTGAAGTCGCCGCCGACGGTGCGCACCAGGCGGCCGTCGGCGAGGCGCTCGGTGGCGCTCTGGTAGCCCGGCGTCAGCGCCAGCGCGGTCTGGGTGGGAATGGAGATGGGCGTCTTGCTGATGGCGAGGAACGGCTGAAACCAGCGCGCGACGTGCACCACGCCCTGCACCTCGAGGCCGACGTCGGGGAGCGTGAGCCCGCTCGAGCCCACCGCATGCGTGTGGTTGAGCGCGCCGTACGCGTCGATGGCCAGCTCGGCCCGGCCCGAGTCGGTGGTGAAGGTGCGCTGGTAGCCGACGCGCTGCGCGCCGACCCAGGTCACCGTGGGGCGAGACTCCAGCGTCATCGTGCCGTAGGCGTTGCCGAAGTACGTCAGCGGGTGCACCTGGGTGGGGCCGGGCTTCCACGCCAGCATGCGCAGGTCTCCGTCGGCGTAGAACCCGCCGCGCTTGTACCCGACGTCGAAGCGCAGCGAATTCATGCCCCCGCCGGGGATGAAGGGGAAAAAGCCCTCGCCATCGACGTCCATCAGCTCGCGGGTGAAGGCCGGGGTGCTGGGGGTGAAGGTGTCGTGCTTGAAAGTGACGCCCGCACGGAACGCGTCTGACAGAAGACCCACCAGCACGCCGCCGCTCGCTTGGCCTTGGGTCTCGGCTCGGGTGAATTTTCGTTCTGTATACAAATTGGCGCGTTGGCGAAATTCGGTCAGCGCGAAGGCCCGCCACGCCCTGCCCGCCGGCGCGAGCTCGGAGATGCCCGTCAGCCGCAGCGTCGGCTCATTGAATGAGGCTGACGCCTGGCGGCCGTCCCACGAGGGGAAGTCGAGCTGGTGGCGCTCGTTGGCGTCGACCTCCACAGCAGACCGCAGCGTGAAGCGGTCGAGCTCGAACGTGTCGAGGGCGCTGGCCTTCACCCGAGAGGTGAAGTGGCGCCGGTCTTCTTCCGGAGGAACGAAGCGGTTCCGCGGGTGCTTCGCCGAGAAGTAGTCGGTGACGTGTTCGGCCAGGGGAAATGTGTCGCCGACCCAGCCGACGCTGAACGACGCCGACGCCGAGCGAGTGGGCCGCCTCGCCACCGGAGCGACGCCGTAGCGAAAGCCGCCTCCGAAGCGGTGGAAGGCCGATTCAGCGGTGCGCAGCTCCATCTCCGAGATGAACGCGTACGGCACCTTGAAGGCCGCGGCGCCGTCGAAAAACGGGTCGCTGATGTTGAAGTCTTCGAGGCGAAACTCGGTCCACAGCGCGGAGTTGCCGACGATGGAGAGCCGCTCCGGCTCGATGTCGGACCACCCCATGCTCTCCTCGAGCCCGGAGAGGGCGGGGAGAAACGAATACGCGATGAGGGTGCTCGTCGAGCCGGTGCTGGGCAGCCGGTCGAGCACGTTGGCGTCGAGCACCAGCCGGTCTGAGAGCGCGATGCCGCGGCGCGCCTCGTACGTAGCGGGCCTCGGTGGCTCGGCCAGCGCGAGCGCGGAGGGCACCAGGAGCAGAACGATTTTCGAAGCGGAGCGCGTCATGGGCTGTCGGCCCAACGCGCCCACGCAGCGGCGTCATCGGGAGGCAGCCACAGGTACCACTCAGCGGGGAAGAGCGAGAAGAAGATGTGCGGGGGCAGGCCTCCCGACAGCAGCCGGAGCGTCTTCCACTGCGACGCGTAGGTTTCGTACACCTGCGCCTTGGTGGCGCGCTCAGCGGCGGAGAGCGACAGCGTCATCACCGTCGTCTCCCGGTCCCAGCGAAAGTCGCTGCCGAGCGCCCAGCAGAACGGCGGCGGCGGCGTCATCATCGCCAGCGCCGCGGGGTGGCTCAGGCGGCTCAGCGCGCGCCGGGTGGCGAGGTGGGTGGCGACGTGGTCGGGGTGGTGGTTGATGCCGCTCGGGTCGAAGGTGATGAGGAGCTCTGCGTGTGAGTCATTGAGCGCCTCGGTCAGCGCGTCGGTCGC
>JAEUJT010000201.1 GCA_016793525.1 Archangium sp.
CGATCGTCGCGCCGAGCAGCGGCAGCGCGAAACCCCACGCGGCCTTCCCGACGTCCTCCGTCAAGAGCGCGTGTGCTGCCAACCCCAAGGGGAAGACTGAATACATCAGCACAATTCGAAGCCAGGGAGGCGCGCGGTCGATCGGTTTGAAGGCTTCGGCAGAGTTGATGCGCTCGCTCATGGCGTCTCCGACGGCGCTCCGCGTCGCATATTCGCGACCACCTGTCGCTCGGCTCATCGCGCGCGGCGACTGGCCAGCTCACGCGCAACCGACCACACCGTCACCGCGCCGAGCACCACCAGCACTCCTCCCATAACGTGTTGGACCAGCGGTGAAATCGGCTGCGAGTCAGCCCCTGGGGCACGCGCCTACTCGAGGCCGAGCACGCGGAACGACGGCACGCCCTTCTCTTTGCCCTTCACCTGCAGCACCGACACCGCCTGCACCTGGAAGCCTGGGCCGGCGCGCGTCACCGTGCTCTCGCTCGCCAGCACCTCGCCGCCCTTGGCCAGGCCACAGAGGCGCGACGACGTGTTGACGGAGTCTCCGATGGCCGTGAACTCGTGCCGGTCGGTCGAGCCGATGTAGCCGACGACGGCCGGGCCGGTGTTCACGCCGATGCCCACCTCGATCGGCTTCTTGCCGGCCTCGACGCGGCGGGCGTTCATGTCGTTGATCTCGCCCAGCATCTCGAGCGCACACTTCAGCGCCCGGGCCGCGTCGTCGGGGTGGGTGATGGGCGGGCCCCACGTCGCCATCACGCAGTCGCCGATGAACTTGTCGAGGTTGCCCTCGTATTTGAAGATCACGCCCGACATCGCGGTGAAGAACTCGTTCAGCATCGCGACCGTCTCTTGCGGGCTGTCGGCCTCGGCCATCGACGTGAAGCCGCGAATGTCGGCGAAGATGACGCTCACCTCGGCCAACCGGCCCACCCGGAGCAGCTCGACCTTGCCCTGCACCACCGCCTCGGCGACCGCCGGAGCGAGGAAGCGCGACAGCTCAGCGCGGGTCACGGCCTCTCGCTCGATCTTCTGCGCGAGGTCGGCGTTCTCGAGCGCGATGGCCGCCTGACCGGCGATGCCCGCCAGCACCTTGAGGTCTTTTTCGCTGAAGGCGTTGGTGCGCTCGCGGGTGTCGCAGAAGAGCACGCCCTGGAGCACGCCCTTCGACAGCAGCGGCACGGCCATCGCGGAGCGAATGCCCTGCGCGACGATCGACTCCGACGACGAGAACCGGGAGTCGAGAATCGCGTCGGCCGTCAGCACCGCGCTGCGCGTCTCGACCACCTTCTTCAGCACCGTGTCGGAGACCACCACCTCGACGTTTTCGTCTTTGCGGCGGTGCACGGCCTGCGGGTTGAGGTTGCCCTCGTCGTCGCTGAGAAAAATGACCGCGTTGTCGGCCGCCAGCAGCTGAAAGCTGACCTTGAGGATCTTGTCGAGCAGGCTCTTGAGGTCGCGCTCCATGCCGACGAAGCGGTGAAACTCGTTGGCGATGCGCAGCTTCTCGTAGTCTTGCTTGAGCGTCTCGATGTCGCTCAGCTTGTCTGCCGGGCGGAACTCGGCCGACGATTCTTGCTGGGCGACGGTGGCCAAGAAGGCCGGCATCGACATGTTCGACGCCACCACGGTGACGCCGGCGTTGGTGGGCGCCTGGGTGCCGCCCTCTCCGCCCTGGTGAAACACGAGGCGGCTGTTGCCGAGCGCGATTTCGTCGCCTTCGCGCAGCCGAAGCTCGCGCACCTTGCGCCCGTTGACGAAGGTGCCATTCGACGAGTTCAGGTCGCGAAGCAGGTAGGTGGAGTTCACCCGCTCGATGACGCAGTGCTCTTTCGACACCTCGCGGTCGACCAGGCGGAGCGTGTTGTTCGGGTGGCGACCCAACGTCGTGCGCTCGGCCAACGGGAACTCGCCGAAGTTGCCGTCGGCGAACTTGCCCGCCAAACGAGGGCCCTTGAGCTGACCCGGCGCGTAGACCTGTCCGGAGGCTTTCGATTGACCAGTCGCGGCGACGTCGGTGAGCGGAATCGGTTGATTGCCCAAAACGTCGCAGAGACTAGCAGGAACTGACTCCCCGGGCAGCAAACGCACGCGGCCCGGACTACAAGCCGTCACAGTCATGACTGCGACAGCGAAACCCCGTGCACCCAAGGCGAAACACGCCGCACCGAAACGCCCACCACCCGCCCCGCCCAAGCCCCCCACCGCGAACGAGTCTGTCGCTGCCCTCACCGCCGCGCTCACCCGCATCTGGCAGAGCCAGCCCACCCACACGTTCACCGTCGACGGCCTCTCGGTGCGCGCCGCGGAGCTCACCGTGCCCGCGCCGCACTGGCACCTCGTCACCGCCGGGCTGGCCGCCAAGGGCTTCGAGCTCTCGGTGCGCTGCCCGAGAGACAAAGACGACCACGAGCTTCCCGCCTGGGTCGCGCCGCTGCTGCGCTTCATCGCCCACACCGACCCGGCCGACATCGCCGACGGCGTGGTGCTCCGGCTCGACCACCCGTTGCCCGCCGACGCCTCGAACGCCAGCGCCATGCATGCGGTGGCTTTTGGCCTCGACCCCCGACTCGGGCGCGTCGACGTGGGTGGCACGCCGCTGCCCGTTCTCACCGCGGTGGCCCTCACCAGCGACGAGCTGCACCTGGTCTACGAGTGGAGCCCGCTCGCGCTCCTCGACGTGTTGGCCCGAGTCGACCCGCTGCTGATGACCGACTTCGACCGGCCGTCGCTGCTGGCGAACCCCCGCACCCGCGGCGCCATCGAGCAGCGCGTGGAGCGCGAAGGCAGCGCGGTGACGCACCTCCACGCCCGCACCTCCAGCGTCGAGGCCTCGGGCAGCCAGCTGCGGTGGAGGCTGTCGCGCGAGGCGGTCGAGCCGGTGTTGGCGCTCCTCCGCGGGCGGCTCGGGCACCAACGGCCCTTCACCGTGACGTCAGGCACCCACCAGGTCGACGTGCTCCCTGCCGAAGCCCCCTCGGTGGTGCTCGAGAAGAAGACGCTGACGGTGAAGTTGACCCAGCCTGCGGCGCGAGGCCTGCGCGCCACCCTCAAGCCCGCCATCGGCGCCTACGGGTGGGCCGAGCT
>JAEUJT010000278.1 GCA_016793525.1 Archangium sp.
GCTGCTGAGCGACGCCGCGCGCACGGCCCTGGTGAGCCAGCTCCTGCCGGTCGCGACGCTGGTGACGCCGAACGCGCCCGAGGCCGAGGCGCTCGCTGGTTTCCCAGTTCGCTCCGTTGCTGACGCGCGCCGCGCGGCCAAGGCCATCGCCGCGCTCGGGCCGAAGGCGGTGCTGGTGAAGGGCGGGCACCTCCACGGCGGTGACGCCACCGACGTGCTGTTCCACCAGGGGGCCTGGCTCGAATTCACCGGGCCGCGCGTCGACACCCGCCACACCCATGGCACCGGCTGCACGTTGTCTGCGGCCATCACCGCGCGGCTGGCGTCGGGCGCGTCGCTCTCCGACTCGGTGCAGAAGGCGAAGACGTGGCTCACTGAAGCGCTCCGCACCGCGCCGGGCCTCGGTCACGGCATCGGGCCGGTCAACCACTTCGCGCCCACCGCGGAGTAAGCAGCGCTGCATGACGAGCTCCAAAGCCGCGACGCACCGGCACCACCACATCGACTACCTCGAGTTCACCGTCAAAGACGTCGCCAAGGCGAAGGCGTTCTACGCAGCCGCGTTCGGCTGGCGCTTCAACGACTACGGCCCCGACTACGCCGGCATCCGCGGCGGGAGCGGAGAAGTGGGCGGCTTCGCGAAAGGCACCGTCACCCGCGGCGGGCCGCTGGTGGTGCTCTTCTCACGAGACCTCGACGCCACCGTGGCGAAGGTGCGCGGCGCGGGCGGAAAAATCGCGACCAAGCCCTACACGTTTCCCGGCGGGCGGCGGTTCCACTTCACCGACCCGAGCGGCAACGAGCTCGCCGTCTGGGCCAAGCGCTGAGACCTGAAGGCCTTCGAACGCGTCACTCGCAGGGAGCGCTGAGCGGCCCCGGCGCGACGATGGCCGGCCCTTCGGCCGTACCCACGCCGTCTAAGAAACAGGCGACCTGGTGCTGCATGGTCTCGACGTCGAACAGCACGTAGTGACCGAGCTCGAACGGCGTCGACAGCTGGGTGACTCCGGCGGTGACGCCGTTGAGGTTCTTCTTCAGTGGGAAGGTCGCCTGCGTCGGGCGCCCGTCGAGCTTCAGCGCCGCGGCCGTCAACGGCTCGAGCTCATCGCCCACCAGCGTCGCGCCAAGCGACACCGCAACTGACTGCTGCGCGACAGGGTGGAAGTAGCCGTCGATGAAACCCTGCGGCTGGAAAAACGGCTTCGCAGGCCTCCCCCCGAGCGGATCCTTCGCCACGTGCCGGGCCTTGGCGCTCGGGTCGGTGTAGTCCCACAGACTCTGAAACGCGTGCAGCAGCGGGTAGCTGCGTGAAATCGACTGGCCCGAGGTCAGGCCCAAGATGAGCTCGAGCGCGCCTTTGATTTCGAGCGGGTACGTCGTGGTGTTCGCCAGCTCGATGAGCATCGCCCCGGCGCCGCTGAACACGTAGCCCTTGATGCGCGTGTCGAACGCCGCAATGGGAATGCCCAGCGTGGTGCCCATGGAGTGCCCCATGCCCGCCAGTCGAGACATGTCGAACTTCACCTCGCCGCCCGGCGTCGAGACGCGAATCGAGCCGATGAGCCGCGTCAGGTACAGCGCCTCCATCGCGGCGACTTGCATGTTGTCGACGCTCGAATCGATGTCGTTGAGAATGTTGTACAGCTGCTGGCCGTTCATGTCGGGCGGCGTCTCCCGGTCTCCGTGCAGGGGAAAGTCGAAGCCCATCGTCGCCATGCCGCGTTTGGCCAAGAAGCCCGACGGCCCGCTCCCGAGCGGCGGGTTGCCCTGCTCGTTTCGTGGCTTCGAGGGGTCGAGGGGCCCGCGGTCGATGAGCTCGAGGTACTCGCCGCCAGAGCCATGAAAATAGAGCGTCAGCGGGTAGCCCGCGGCCGGCATCGCCGTCTTCGGCACCGCGATGGAGAGCCGCACGTCTTGCGTGCCTTGCTGCACCGGCGTCTGCCCGTCGGCGCTCCAGACGATGGTGCCGCGGCCCGGCTTCGGCCCCGACTGAATGTGCGGCACCTTGTACTTCGCCGTGTAGACGGTGAAGTCTGGGTAGTCGACGAGCTGGGTAAAGGGCACCGCCAGCGTCGGCGCGGGGACGCTCTCGATCCACGAGGCGAGCCGAGACAGAATCGATGACGGGTCGATGGTCTTGAACACCGTGGCGCCGACGATGCGCGCGGTATCGAACTTCTTGTCCTTCGCCCACGTCTTGATGGGCGCGAGGGTGTCGGCGGCGGTGGCGTTGGCGCCTTCTTGCTTCTCGAACGCCTTGTGAAACGCCTCGGTGCGCCCGAGTGGAACGCCGGCCGTGTCTTTCACTCGGTCGGTGATGAGCACCGCGTAGGTGGTCGACGGGCGCCGGGTGAACCCGAAGACCGGCACCACGGCCAGCAACCGCGCCGGCTGGTACACGATTTCAGCCGAGGCGAACGTGACGTCGATGGGGAAGCGACGGCCGTACTCCGGCGACTGCGGGTCGATGTCGACGAAGAGCACGCTCGCATCGTCTTTGAGCGAGTCCGTCGCCGACGGCGGCAGCGTGGCCACGTCGATGTCGGCGGTGGTGGTGAAGAACGCACCGGCATTCACGCCCCAGCCGTCGGTGATGCGCTTGTCGAGCACGTCGAGCCACATCTTCACCAAGTTGGGGCGCGGGCCAGGCCAGCGGTCGAGGTTGTAGGAGCCGTCGGTCTGGCGCCGCAGCTCGCTCGGCAGCGGCACTGACCAAAAGTCGGTCACACCGGGGTCGAAGACGACGCGCGTGGGCCGGTTCACGAAGCCATCACCGCAGCCGGCGACGACGAGGCAGAGCACGACGAGGAGGAGCTGGCGCATGGGTTCACTGCGTACCAGGCGGCGAAGGCTCGCGCAGCCCTTGCTGCCCGGCGTGAAACACAGCAAAGACGACAGTGATGTTGGCCGCCCGCCCCCATGTCGAGCCCCACCGCCGTGCCGACGCCACTTCGGTGGTGGTGAAAGAAATCTACGTCTCGCTCCAAGGCGAGTCGTCGCACCAAGGGCTGCTCTGCACCTTCGTGCGCCTCACCGGCTGCCACCTGCGCTGCACCTACTGCGACAGCGAGTTCGCGTTCCGCGGCGGAAAGCGAATGGACATTGCTCAGGTCGTGGCCGAGGTGAAAGCGGAAGGCGCGCCGATGGTCGAGCTGACCGGCGGAGAGCCGCTCCTCCAACCCGGCGCCTACCCATTGATGGAGGCGTTTCTCGCCGAGGGCATGACCGTGCTCCTCGAGACGTCGGGCGCCATCGACGTGCGGCTCGTCCCTCCGGCGGTGCACAAAATCGTCGACTGGAAAACGCCGTACTCCGGCGAAAGCGACCGCAACGACGTGCGCAACTTCACGTCGATGAACGAAAATGACGAGCTCAAGTTCGTCATCGGGTCCCGCGCCGATTACGACTGGTGCGTCGACGTCATTCGGAAGCACGGGCTCGCCAAGAAGCCGTTTTCACTGCTCTTCTCGACCGTCTGGGGTGCAATTCACCCCAGGGAACTCGCGGAGTGGACCATCGCCGACAAGCTGCCGGTGCGGTTCCAGCTCCAGCAGCACAAGTACGTCTGGCCGCCCGACGCCCGCGGGGTGTGACGCCAACATTGCTATTTGTGGCCGAAGGGTCGCGCCACATCGCTATTTCCGGCCGAAGCGTCGCGCCACATCGCTATTTTGCGTCGAAGGCCGCGCCACATCGCTATTTTTGGGTCGAAGGCCGCGCCACATCGCTATTTTGGGTCGAAGGCCGCGCCACATCGCTATTTTTGGGTCGAAGGCCGCGCCACATCGCTCTTTTCCGTTCGGAAAGGCGAAAAACTGTGGGGTTCACCCCACACCGCAGGCCTTCGCCACGTCGTCGCGGTAGCGGAGCCATCCCCCGAGCGTCGCTTCCATCGCCTCGACGACGGCCGGGTACTCGCGCGCATCGACGTGCTCCAACATCACCCGCCACGCCGACATCCGATGATCGCCCTCGACGCCACGGTGGGCTTTGGTCAAAGCCAGGCGCTCCACCGGAAGGCCGTAGTGCACCACGAGCGGGTGCTGCTCCAGCGGAGGCTCCGGGCGCTTCGGCGCTGACGGCTCGAACAACGCACGCTCGTGCGGAGTGCCCTCGATGAACAGCGTTACCACCGCCGTCGCCACCGCCCACCCGCGGTGCTGCGTCAGCTCGTCGACAATGTCTCGGTACACCCGCGCTCCCGGCAGCAACGTGATGTTCTGGTAGCGCGCCAGGTCGAAGCCCAGCCCGCGCGGGTACTCGAGGAACAGCTCTGGGTGCGGCCGGCCGGCGTGGAGACCGCCCGTCTCTTCTTCGTACAAGTTCTCCGCCAGCTCGCGGCGCACCGACGCGATGGGGCACTGCACGAAGGCCCGGCCCACCAGCACCGGGAAGTCGCGGACGAAAACGGCGTACTCCTGCTCGAGGTGCACGTGGAGGAGCGCCTTCGGCACCTTCCCCGTCGCGAACGCCGGCCATGCGGGGTGCACCTTGCGCTCCATCACCCGGAGCAGCGCCTCTCTGAACTCGTCGCGCGTCACGCCGAGAGTCTACTGCACCCGTACCGCGAACACGGTATGGGGGCCCATGAGCACCATCGACTTCTCTTCGTTTGCCCTGTCACCCGCGACGAGGGAGGTCCTCACCACGGTTGGGTACACCCACCCCACGCCGGTGCAGGTCCAAGCCATTCCCCCCGCGCTCGAGGGCAACGACGTCATCGCCTGCGCCGCCACCGGTACGGGCAAGACCGCCGCCTTCGTGTTGCCCATGGTGGAGCGCCTCAAGGGCAGCGGCTCCGGCATCTTTGGCCTGGTGCTGGCCCCGACCCGCGAGCTCGCGGCGCAGCTGCACACCCACGCCAAGACCTTCGGCGGCGCACACCATCTCTCCACCACCCTCATCATCGGCGGCGCCAACCAAGACGCGCAGGTGACCGCGCTGAAGCGGGCCAACATCGTCATCGCCACGCCGGGCCGGCTGGTCGACCACCTCAAGCAGGGCACGGTGTCGCTCGACA
>JAEUJT010000324.1 GCA_016793525.1 Archangium sp.
GCCGGCCGCTGATCGCGCGGCGTTGGTGCAGTTGAAACGTCGGCTCGAGCAAGCCGAGGGCGACGACGCGCGCGTTCACCAACTCGACGCCCGGCTGGCGCTGCTGACCGCCGAAAGTGCGCGGATCCGCGAGAACCTCACTGCCGTGGGGAAAGCCGGCGCCACCGCCGCCGTGAAAGAACTCGGTGCCCGGTTGTTGGCGCTGGAAGACGAGTTGGTGAAGGCCCGGGCCACACGCGACGAAGCAGCCGCCGCCTCCGAGAGCACGCGCAAGGCCGTGGCCTCGAGCCGGTGATGCGCGTTCCATGCGCTTGACTCGGAGACCCACAACGCGGTTTCACGTCGCCGGACATGCGCGCGACGGTGGCTCGAGGAGCGGCGGTAACCGGCGTGTTCGCGGTCGCGATCGCCCACGTCGCGCACTTCTTCCCCTTCGTCGCTGACGACGCCTTCATCTCGCTTCGGTACGCCGAGCGGCTGCTCGAGGGCCACGGCCTGACCTGGACGGCCGGAGAGCGGGTCGAGGGGTACACGGATCTCGGGTGGGTGTTGCTCACCGCGTTGCTCGGTGCGCTGCGGGTCGACCTGCTGCTGGCCGCGCGTGCGCTGGGCGTCGTCGGCTTCGGGCTGGGCGTGCTTGCCGTGTCGCTGACGAATGAGCGCCCGACCACGCTCTCCATTCCCCGCGTAGTGAGCGGTGGCCTGATGCTCGCGCTCTGTGGCCCAGCCGCGGCGTGGGCCATCGGAGCCCTCGAGCATGGCTTCATCGCCGGCGTGCTGCTGCTCACGCTGTGGCTGTTGATGCGCACCGACGACGCGGGCCGAGGCGAGCGCGCGGGAATGTTGGCGCTGCTGGTGCTCCTCGTGCTGCTGCGTGCCGACGGCGCGGTGCTCGTCGCCTTCGCCATGGCAGGGCATGTGCTGCACCGGCGTTCGTGGCGGGCGTTGGGTGAAGCGATTCGCTGGGGCGTCGTTCCGTTGTCCGTGCTTGGGCTGCAGCTGGTGTTTCGCAAGGCCTATTACGACGCGTGGGTCCCCAACACCGCGCTCGCCAAGGTCTCCTTCAACTGGGGCCGGGTGCAGTGGGGCGCGGAGCAGTGGTTCGCGTGGGCGCGTTTCGGGTGGCCCAGTCTGCTCGCGGCGGGCGTCGGTGCGGCCGTGAGTTTCCGCTCGGGCCGGTCACGTGCCTGGGTGCCGCTCACCGTCAGCCTGGGGTGGATGTCGTACGTCATCTCCGTCGGCGGCGACATTTTCCCCGCGTGGCGCCAGCTGCTGCTCGGCATCGCGCCGCTGTTTCTGCTCGTCAGCGACGGTGCGGAGGCGTGGTGGTCGCAGGCCGGCCGCCGAGGACGAACAGTGCTCGTGGCGTTCGGCGTGGGTGTTCTCGGCGTGCACGGCGTGTTGCAGCGGGTCGACCCCGAAAACGATCGCGGCGTGACCGAGCGCTGGGAGTTCGAGGGCGAAGCGCTGGGCCTGTTCTTGCGCGAGTCCTTCTCCGCGGCTGATCCACTGCTGGCCGTCGACGCAGCGGGAGCGCTCCCGTACTACGCCAAGCTGCGCGCGCTCGACATGTTGGGCCTCAATGATCGGTGGCTGGCGACGCACCCACCCCCGGGCTTCGGGCACGGCCCCATCGGTCACGAGCTCGGCAACGGCACCTACGTCTGGGAGCGCAAGCCAGACATTCTCGCGTCGTGCGGCGCAGCCGGCGGCGCGCGAACCTGCTTCATCAGCGCTCGCGACATGGCAGCACACCCCGACTTTCCGCGGCGCTACCAGCTGATGCGCTTCGTCAGCACCTTCGGGCAAGGGCTCACCCACGAGCTGTGGATTCGCCGAGAAGATGGGCCCTTGGGCGTCGTGCGGAGCGAGCGTGAGATCTCCGTGCCCGGGTGGCTGCTGGCGGAACGCACCGGCCGCGCCGAGCTGAAAGAGAGGAAGCTCGTGACTCGGGTGTCCGCGCTCGAGCCCGCGTCGATGTACGCGCTCGTTCTCCCGGCGGGGAGTTGGGAGCTCGCGGTGGATCCTCCAAACCCAGCGCTCACCGTCAGCGTGCGGTGCCCCAGCGGTCAGGTCCCCGGCCAAGTGAGTCGCTTTCGGCTCGAGGCGGAGACGCCCATCGACCTGTTCATCGGCGCGAAGGGCGCAGATGCGTTCGTGCAACGCGCGGTCTTCACCCAAGTCGACGACGTCGACGCTCCGATGTGTGGGCCGGTCGTGGAGGTCGACGAAGCGCAGCTCTCCACCGTCGCTCCGGAGAATGGGTTTTACCTCCAACCCCACGGCGTCTCGCTCTCCGAGAAAGGCCTCCGCGTTCGGCTCACCCCGGGCCACGGCGCGAGGTACCAGGTCAGCCTCGACAACAACGACCTCTACGAGTTCAGCGCCTTCGCCGGTGACACCCTGCTGCGCGAGTGGAAGCTCCAGCCGCACCGCTCTGGCGGGCTCTCGCTCGAGCCGCTCGAGGTGCCGGTCGAGGCAGACACGCTCCACATTCGGCCCCACGGCGGAGACGGGCGGTACGCCATTGGCCACCTCGTGCAGCAGCGGTAGCGAATCGTCGCTGCAGTCGGTCAGTGGTGTTTCACGGCAGCGCCGTCGCGACCGTCGACCGGTGCGATCGTCGGCGGTACAACGCGAAGCCATGAACGACGTGTTTCCGGTGATCATGGCGGGTGGCAGCGGCACGCGGTTCTGGCCCTTGAGCCGATCGAGCCGCCCCAAGCAGTTCCTCGCGCTGACGAGCAAGCGGCCGCTCATCACCGAGACCCTGGCGCGTATGAAGGGCGTGGCCACAGAATCGCGCAGCTACGTGGTGTGCGGGGAGCGGCACGCGGCGGCGGTGCGCAAGGCGCTCCCCAAGCTGCCCAAGGCGAATGTCCTCATCGAGCCCCAGGCGCGCAATACCGCCCCGGCCATCGCGCTGGCGGCACTCCACGTGTCGAAGAAGAACCCCGAGGGCATCGTGGTGGTGGTGCCGTCTGATCAACACGTCGCCGACGTTCCCGCGTTTCAGCGCGCGGTGGAGCAGGCCGTCGACGCCGCGCGGCTCGGCTACATCGTGACGCTCGGCATCTCGCCCACGCGCCCGGAGACCGGCTACGGCTACATTCGCATCGGCAAGCCCCACGAGACCGGCGCGCACACCGTCGCCGCCTTCGTGGAGAAGCCCGACGCCGCGCGCGCGCAGGAGTACGTCGAGTCGGGCGCCTACGTGTGGAACGCGGGCATCTTCGTCTTCCGCGCCGACGTGATGTTGCAGGCGCTCGAGAAGCACCTGCCCGAGGCGACCGAGCCCCTCGCGCGCATTTCGGCGGCGCTGGGCACGAAGAAGGCGTCGGCGGTGCTGAAGAAAGAATTCGCCAAGCTGCCGTCGACCAGCATCGACTACGCCGTGGCCGAGCGCGCGTCGAACATGCTCGTGGTGCCCTCGAAGTGCGGCTGGTCTGACGTAGGCAGCTTCAACGCGCTCCACGACGTGCGGCCCATCGACGGCGCCGGCAACGTGGTCGAGGGCAAGGGCGCGCTGGTCATCGACTCCAGCGGCTGCGTGGTGCTGGGGCAAGACACGCGCACCCTCGCGGTGGTCGGCATGCACAACGTGGTGGTGGTCGACACCGGAGACGCCGTGCTGGTGTTGCCCAAGCACAAGTCGCAAGACGTGCGCAAAGTCGTCGACGCGCTCAAGGCCAAGAAGCAGCTCGCGCTGCTGTAGCGGCCGGCGCTCACGTCAGGGAACGAAGTGCCAGCTGGCGCCCAGCGTGGCCATGACGCGCTGGTTCACTCCGTCGTACACGAGGGCGTAGCCGCCGGTGGGGGGCAGCGTCTCCACCGGGTGCAGCCGCGTCAGCGTAGAGCCGCTGAGCTCGAAGGTGCAGAGCGCCGAGACGCCGCAGAAGCCGATCATCACCGCTCGCTGCCGCCCGGAGTCGTAGGCCAGCGCCGGTCGGTTCGACGAGGCGGTGGTGCTGACGCGCGAGATCGGGGCCCAGTCGCTCCCGGTCCACGACCAGGTGTCTGTGCCGTTCGCTGCGCCGGTGAAGAGCACCGGCTGCTGGCGGGCCTCGTCGTAGACCAGTCGCGCACCGAAGCCGGGAGGCGGGGTGGTGAGCGGGAGCTGTTGTGTCCACTCCGCGCCGTCGTAGGTCCACGTGTCGCTCATCGGCTGGTTGGGCGACGTGGTGGTGTTGCCGCCGTACAGCACGGTCACCCCGCGCGCGACGTCGTAGGTGAAGCCGAAGTCGAGGCGCGGCGACGGCACGTTCACCGTCGGGACGTTCCGCCATTCAACGCCGTCGTACTCCCACGTTCTCGGCGGAGGGCCGGTGACCGAGACGGACGCGAGGCCCATCAGCACGGTGCGTTGGCGGGCGCGGTCGTAGGCGAGCTCTCCGGGAAAAATGTCTGGCGGCCCGTCGGTGACGAAGCGCCAACGCTGGCCATCGAACTCCCACGTTGCTCGTTGCACCAGCAGCACCACCACCCGGCGGTCGACGTCGAACGTCACGGCTTGGAGCGACGCGAGCGGAGGCGCCACGCCAGACGGCGGAGACCAGTCGGTGCCGTCCCACTCCACCACGCGGAGGCTGCCGCTCTCCGTACCGAGGTACACCGACTGCCGCCGCGTGCTGTCGTCGAGCAGCAGGTTGCTGAGCAACGTCTCGGGCGCGGTACCCACCACGTTCCACGCGCCGCCGTTCCATCCGAGCAGCGTGCGCGAGGTTTGATCGACGCACATCACCTGGCCGAGCCTCGTCGAGAAGGCCATCGCGATGGCCCGAAACGGAGACCCGGTCACCCGCCGAACCCAGGCGACTCCGTCGAACTCGAACGTCTCGGTCGGCGACGACGTGACGCCGTTGACGAGCAGCACGAGGGCGCGGCGAACCGGGTCGTAGGTCAGGTACCGCTCCCCCGGGGAGGACAAGGGAATATTCGGGCCCTGCGTCCAGGTGAAGCCGTCCCACTCCCAGTGCTCACGCTCGGTGCTGCCTCCGTTGGCGAAGCCTCCCACGAGCACGGTTCGCCGCCGGGCCACGTCGTAGGCCATGAGGAATTGGCTGCGGGCCGGAGGTGACGTCGGCGGAGAGCGCTGCAGCCACGTCACGCCGTCCCACTCCCAGGTGTCAGACAGCGCACCGATGCCGTTGGACCCGCCGAACAGCACCACCCGCTGGCGCGCGGAGTCGTAGGCCATGGCGTGGCCTCCCCGCGAGGAAGGAGACGCCGCCGGGGTGAGCCGAGCCCACCGACCGCCGCTCCAGCGCCACATCTCCGCGGTCCACGTCCGCAGGGCGTACCCGCCGAAGAGCACCACGTCGCCGCGCGCCGCGTCGTAGGCCGCCGCGAATTGCCCGATGGCCGTCGGTGTGATCGGCACCCAGCGGTTGTCGCACCGGCCGGAGTCGGGGCGGGTGCGGCGTACGCATTGGCCAGCGATGCAGACATCGACCTCGGCGGAGGTGCACAGGTCGGGGCCGCACAACACGCCGTCGTCGGCGATCTCCTCCACGCAGCCGAGAGCGCTGTCGCAGCGGGTGTTTCGGCAGGGCGTGGTGGCGGGCGCGCAGGCGTGGAGCGGGTGCACACAGCCGTCTGCCTCGCTGCAGGCGTCGTCGGTGCACACGTCGCCGTCATCGCAGTCGAGGCTGGTGCCCACGCAGGTGCCGCTCGTGCAGCTCCCGGTCACGCAGCGCGAGGCGCAGGAGGTGCCGTTGTCGAGGGTCGATTCCACGCACTGACGCAGCGCTTCGTCGAGGCGCGCCGAGTGGCAGACGTCAGAGGCGACGCACGTCGGAGGGGGAATGGCCTCTGCAGAGACGGCGACTCGCTCCGCGCCGGCGTGGAGCTCGGCCGTGAACTGGCCCTCCGACGTCGGCGAAAAGACGAGCTGCACGGTCTCGGTCGCGCCGCGCGCCACAGTGCGACGGTGCGGCTCGACCGAGAAGGGCGCGTCGATGGTGAGCTCGACGTCGATGTCGGTCTGTCCTGCGTTGGAGAACGACAGCTCGATGGTCGACGAGCTGCCGACGTAGGTGGGCGGGAATACCGCGGGTGAAGGCGAGATGAGCAGCTGGCCGGGCGACGCCGGCTGCACTCCGGTAGAGCAGCGGCAGCCGCAGACGAGGCCCAACAGAAGGAGCAGCCAGCGCATGTGCACGCCCGTTCGGTGCGCCACCGGCCCGTGGTACACAGCGCCCCGGAGACTCTCATGAATTCACACATTTTTCGCGAGTACGATGTGCGTGGGCTGGTCGGTACGGAT
>JAEUJT010000328.1 GCA_016793525.1 Archangium sp.
TGGCCCGCTCGGTCTTCAGCTCGCTCAACGTGGCCTGCACTCGCTCGGCCGCCTCGATGAGAAGCTGCGCGTCGTTCTTGGCGGTCTCCAGCGCGGCCTCGGTCTCCGCTTGGCGGCGCGTGGTGTCGCGAATGTCGCGGAGAAAGGTCGACTCGAGCAGGGCGTCTTTTTGCTGCTGCGCCTCGGCCAAGCGGGACTCCAACCCGGCTCGACGCTGAGCGTCACGCGCGAGATCAGCGCTCAGCGAGGCGCGGAGGGCGAGCAACGTGGCCGCGCTCTTGCGGATCTCCGAGGCCTGCCGCTCGAACGAGGCGATGACGCCATCGAAGGTGGCGAGCGGGGCGACCCGCTTCGGCTCCGGCTTCTTCCCTCGCAACCACCCGAACACCCGCGCACCGTATCAGCCCAGAGGGCGGCACAGCACGCGCACACGCTCCCGCGCTCGGCGGAGGGCATCATCGGGCGCGCCCTGCGCCTGGAGATAGTTCGCGACCGCCACGCCGTAGACCGTGAGCAGGTGGGTGAGCAGCGTCACCGCCTCGGCGGCGCGGTGCTCCAGCGGGGCCAGGGCAGCGGCTTCGGCGACCGCGTCGATCATCCCCGTCACTCGCTGCACGAACGCGGGCGATGCCTGCGCTGGCGCCGGCGCTGCGGGGAACAGCGTGTCGAACTGCAGCGTCGCGTCACCGGGCGCGCGCACCGGGCGATCGGCCGCGATGGCGTCGAGGGCCTCGAGGTGGGGCCTCAGGCGCTCGAGCACGTCACCGGAGACCTCGACGTCGGCCGGCATCAACGTGCGCCAGGTGGAATCGAACTCCGTGCGCACCAGGCCGAGCTCGGCGTCAGACAGGTGGTAGTAAAATGCACGGCTGCCGGTGTCGCGCTGCTCGAGCACGAGGGACTTCAGGTCGGCGTTTTCTTCTCCCAGCGAAATGAACGAGAGCGCGATGTTCATGCCCTGAAACGGCGCGCGCATGCGGCGAATGAGGTTCAAGTCCACCCCGTCTTCGCCGTCGGTCACCAACACCACGGTGGCCCGCTCGAGGTACGGATCTTTCCCCCGCGCGGTGCGAATGGAGTCGAACGCGGCCATCACCGCCAAGCTGATGTCGGTCTGCCCCTCGGCGGGCGATTCGCGAAACAGCCGCTCGAGGTGCTGGGTCGCCTCGTCGGCGGAATCGACGCGCGTGAGATCGGTGGGCGTGTCGTTGAAGTACGAGAAGTAGAGCGGGTCGAACGGCAGCGACAGCGTGCCCTTGACTCGAATCGCGTTGAGCTCGGAGATGAGAATCGCATCGCGAAAGCGCGCCCTCGCCCCGTGCATCGAGCCCGACGCGTCGAGCACGTACACGCGCACCGCGGTGCCCTTCTGGCCCTTCGGCGCTGGAGGGCGCTCGAGCTCGACGTATTCGCGCACCATCTGCCGGCCGCTGGCGAGGTCGAGCGCGATGTGGCCGGGGTGAGTGAAGACGAAGTCGTGCACGCGTTCGAGGCTGCCGGTGAACTCGTAGGTCATGCGCTGCGTCGGGTACGGCACGGAGCGGAAGGTGGGCCGCTTCTCTTCGACCTCGGCCTCGACCGCCGTCTCCGCCAGCGACGCCTCGATGTCGAAGAAGCGTGACGCCCCGGTCGCGAGCGCCAAGGCGTCGAGGCGATCATCGCTCAAGTCGAACGCCAGCTTCGCCAGGGCCTGGTCGACGTTCGAGGCGGCGCCGGGCTTTCCACCAGGCGCCAGCGACTTGCCCGCGGCGGCGCCACGAACACCCAACGTCCTCCGCAGCTCGGCCTGTTCGAGGCTCGTGCGCACCCCGGCCTTGGGAGGCAACAGCGCTCCGAGCGCTTCGCTCGCCACCTTGGCCACAGCCTCGTCGTTCGCCTCCACGGCGCGCTCGTACAGGGCGTGGAGTGAGCGGTACGCGGTACGTGCGTCTTTCCGCGCGGCGTGGCGGAGGTGGCGAGTCAGCTCGGAGAAGCCGTGCACCACCGGCGCGGCGGAGAGGCGTTCCTTCGCTGCAGCCACGTCGAGTCGGAGGCGCCGGAGCCGCGCGCGATCGTCATTCGTGTCGGTGCCCATGCGCAGCAACAGCTCGTGGGCCAAGTCGACGTCGCGGCGCTTGGCGCTCACGTCGTCGACCATCTGCTTGGCGCGGGTCGACCAGAACTCGGCGATGGCCACCAACGGGCTGGCGGGGGGAGGTCGCTGCACGTCTGGCGCTTGCAACAGCGAAAATGGCACCACCGGGCTGGAGAACACCGCGGAGACCTTCACCGCGCGGCCGAGCTGACGAAAACGACGCTCGAGCTCGACTCGCAGCTCGGCCGACAACGTGCCTCTGCGGGCGAGGCGCTCGGCGGCGTCGAGCCCGGTCTCCATCTCGCCCAACACGGCGTCGGTGCGGCGCGGAAGCCCCTGGCTCAACGTGCCGAGCGACCCCTTGGTGCTCATCAGCTCGCGCAGCAGCTTGGCGTCGGCGCTGGTGTGAATGCCGGCGGCGTCGAGCTCGTGGTCGAGGCGATCGAGCTCGGGGAACTGCAAGGCCTCGCCTTCGACCGGAGACTGCAGCGCGTCACGGGCGCGCTGCAGCAGCGACACCTCCGGCGGCCCCGGCTGGGCGAGCGCGTCGAGGCGCCGGCGAATCGCGTTGAAGCGCGACGAGGCCATGCGTCGTCACGCCCGGGTGGCGTTGCGCGCGTCGAGCAGGCGTCGGGCGTAGTCGCCGAAGCCCTCGCTCAACGAGGCGATGGAGAGCTCGAGCCGGCGAACGAGATCGCCCTTCTCGCCCGGCTCACTCTTCAACCGGGTGGTGATGGCTTGCAGCCGCACGAGCTCGCCCTCGCGGATCAGCAGCATCGGCAGCTTGCTCGTGATCAACCGCTCGAAGGCCTTGTCGGCGTCGGCGCGGCTGCGGAGCGAGTCAGGCGCGGGGAGCGCGGCGGTGAGCGCAGACGACCACGCCGCGAGGTAGCGCACGCGGGCGCCGAGCCAGACGATCTCTGAATTCACGACCGAGTCGCGCAGCTCTGAAGGGCCCGGAGCACGGTTCAACACCGTGCGCACGCGGTCGAGCGCGAGCAGCTCCCCTTCGGGCGCTGGGGCCGAGAGCCGCTGGCGATAGAACGTGTACGCCTCTCCGCTCAGCACCTGCGCGCTCTCCGGGGCCGCACTCTTGGGCGGGGCCGCCGCGGCACGCACCACGTCTTTCGCGCGCGCGTCGATGGCGTCGCCCAC
This sequence comes from Archangium sp., assembly GCA_016793525.1. The sequence goes on from JAEUJT010000328.1 coordinate 3,230, forward strand.
CTTGGTTCGCACGACGTCGATGGCCGCACCCTCCCTGGCCGCGTGGTCCATGGCCGATTGGAGCGCGGTGGCGAGCGACTCCATGGTCGTGATCTGCGGAGACCCCACCACCTCGCGCACGTACCCCTCGGCGATGGGTGTGAGCAGCTCGATGCGCAGCGTGTCGTGGCCTGGGGAGAGCGTGGAGAGCGCCTTCTCCAGCTCGCGGAGCCGCCGGCTGTCGGCGACCAGCCCCTCGAGCGCGTCGCCTTTGCCGCGGGTCGCGACGAAGCCTCGGCTCGCCCGTCGCCGCAGCGCGGTGGCGACTCGGGTGCGCGCGACCGACACGTCGTCTCGCGCCACGGCGGTCACCTGCGGCGCAACGAGGGACGCCAACTGCAGCACCTCGCTCAGCTTCGACAGCTCTTCTGCCAGGCTCCCGGCGAGACCGGCGATGGTCTCGAGCCGAACCTGCTCGTCGAACTCGGTGGCCTCGGCGGTGAGCGCCACCATCTGCGTCGCTTGGCGGCAGAACTCGACCAACTGCCCCACGATGGAGGCGACGCGCGGCTGGAGCTCGGGCACGCGGCGCACCACCTCGAACACCTCGACCAGCGACGTCAGCAGCGCGGCGCCACCCCGCCCCTCGCCCTGCCCCGCCATGCCCTTGGAGACCCGCAGCTCGAAGCCGGTGAGCACATTGTCGGCGGCGCGGAGCAGCGGCGCGCGGTTCTCCGGGTGGCGAGGGCCGGGCACGAGCTTGTCGCGCAGCGCCTTGGCCACCGTGGCGGCGACCGGAGGGCTCCAGTTTCGAGTCAGGCCCTCGGCGCTGGCGAGATCATCTTTCATCTGGAGATCAGACGCTTCGCGATCGACCGCTTGGGCCAACGTGGCGGTCACCTTGCTCAGCGCCTCATCGAAGGCCTTTGCCTCGACGCGAATGATCTCCAACTGCGCGCGTTCCCGAGGGTCGACAGCGGCGGGGATCAGCCCCTCGAGCTCATTGGGCGGCGGGCCTCCCAGCAAGAAGAAGTGCCGCAACATGGCCAGGTCGTCGATGGTGGCGACGAGGGGGCGATCCGGCCTCCTGTAGATTCGATCGCGCACCACCACCGCGCGCAGCGCCCACAGCGCCTTCACCATCGTGCGCTGGGAGAAGTACTTCGTCGGCACGTAGTCGGGCAGCTTCACCACCTGCGCCAGCAGCTCCTTCTCGAGCGCGTCGGCGAGCGCCTCGATGCCCTCAGACACGGTCGGAGGCACCTCGACCGACGACACCGCGTCTTGCAGCAGGTCGAGCTGCTGGAGCGTCAACCGCTGCGTCAACTTGAGCCGCTGCCCCGCCTGGGCCCTCCACAACATCTGCGCCCGGCTCGCTCGGCGCGCGAAGGCCTTGGGGGTGAAGCAGATGAACGAAATTCTGTCTGCGAAGGCCTGCAGCGTCTCCGGCGAGCGCTGAATCACCTCTGACAGGTAGCGGTTCGAGGTCATCACCGCGCATTCGCACTGGCCCGGCGTCACCCTTCGCCCGTGCTTCAGCTCGCGCTCGTGCAGCACGTTGAGAATGGAGCGCAGCAACATGTCGCGCCCGTCGAACACCTCGTCGAGAAAGGCGTGAACGGCGCCCAACATGCCTTCGTCGGTGAGGTACTCCGTTCGACCGGTCTCGGTGAGCACCTTGAAGTCGACCGGGCCGATGAGGTCGGTCTGTACGGTGTTCTCAGCGAGCTGCTTGGCGAAGAGCGACGGCTTGTGGCTCGTCTCGTCGACGATGCGGCCGAGTACGGCGCTGGCCAACGCGCTCTTGGCGGTACCGGGAGGCCCGATGATCAACACGTGCTCGCGGCACAGCAGGGCGAGCTCGAGCTGGGTCAGAAGCGTCTCTCGCTCGAGGAAGCCTTCACGCAGCTCGAGGAAGAAGTGGCGAAACGCGGTGACCGCCTCGAGGTACTTCACCGAGTCGACAGGGGACGAGGGGGCATTCACGAGGTGGCGGAGTATAGGGGGCCGGCGTGGAGCCCGAGAACGAAACCCAGCGGCCGATACCTCTCTGGTTGGTGGCGGTGGTGCTCGTCGCGTTCCTCGTCTTCGGCGCTCCGGTGCAGGCGCTCAACGCGGGTGTCGGCATTTGGCTCTGCCAGGGGCTCGTCTTCGTCGGGCTGCCCTTCTTTGTGCTCCGGAGGGTCGGGCGGGAGCCGGCGCCACTGCTGGGGCTCTCGGAGTTCACCTGGCCTTCGGCGCTCTTCGGCCTGGCCATCGGCGCGCTGGTGTTCTTCGCCTGGGCGGTGCCGCTGATGACCATCGCGCAGCACGTCTTTCCGCCAGAGCTCGTGAAGCTGCTCGACGGCTCGGCGATCTTCCGCAACCGCACCGAGGTGGAGCTGACGCTCATCGTCTCCGGTGTCGTCATCGCGGCGCCGCTGGGCGAGGAGTTCTTCTTTCGCGGCGTGCTGCAGCGGGCGCTGCTGGAGCGGCTCGACGGGCCCCGGGCGGTGGTGGTGACGGCGCTCATCTTCAGCGCGTTCCACTTCGATCCCGTCGGGTTGGCGGCGCGCTTCGCGATTGGGTTGGGCGTCGGGCTGCTCGCCTGGAGGACCGGGAGCATCTGGCCCGGCGTCTTCGCCCACGCTGCAAACAACGGCATCTCGACGCTGGCCTACTTTCTGTCGAGCGGCGCGGAGGAAGCCGACCTCCCCTGGCCCGCGGTCGCGGCGCTGTGGCTCGGAGGAAACGTGCTGCTCCTCGGCGCCATTTCCCTGGCACGCCGGTTCCCCGTGCTCGTGCGGCCGGCGAGCGCGCTCCGTGACGCGAGGCACTGATCGCTCAGGGCTCCGGCATCAGGTGTGCGCGCGGCGGCAGCCCGTGACCATGGGTGGTGCCCGCAAAATGAAAAACCCCGGCCCGATGTTCTGGGCCGAGGTCTTCATTTCAACGGACTGGACGGGGAGCGTTACGCGGCAACCTCGTCGGTCTCAGTGACGGACGTCTCGTCGTTCTCCGCGGTCGCTTGGGGCGCAGTCTCCTCGGTGGCGGTGACCTTCTTCTTCTCCTCGGTCACCTTGTTCTCGTCGGTCCCCACCTTCACCTTGGGCTTCGTGTTGCCGGCCTTCACGGAGCCCTCGCCCTTCTTCTTGGACGTTCGCGATGGAGGCTTTGCGGCCTTGGGCAAGGTGATGGAGATGCCGACCTCGAGCAGCGAGCCGCGGGCGTCCATGGCCAGACCCCGGAGCCGGAGCAGCCGCGCCTT
>JAEUJT010000339.1 GCA_016793525.1 Archangium sp.
CGTCGAGCACGTTCATCAAGACGATGATGCCGCCCGCGCAGCGCACCGGGCTGTTGACGCAGCCTGGCTTCCTCGCGCGCCTGGCGTCGCCCGATCAATCGTCGCCCATTCGCCGCGGCGTCTTCGTGCTGGACCGGCTCATGTGCCAGCCGCCGTCGCCGCCTCCGCCGGGAGTCAACGCCACGCCGCCCGCGCTCAACACCGGCCGCACCACGCGCGAGCGCTTCGCCCAGCACACCCAATCTGACAGCTGCCGCGGGTGCCACGCGATGATCGACCCGGTGGGCTTCGGCTTCGAAAACTACGACGCGCTCGGCGCCTGGCGCGACGAGGAGAACGGCCTGACCGTCGACAGCTCGGGCGAGGTGCTGGTGGCCTCTGACACGTCGCTCCTAGGCACGTTTCAGGGCGCGGCCGAGCTCTCGACGCGCCTCTCCACCAGCCGCCAAGTGCACGACTGTGTCTCGAAAGAGTGGCTGCGCTTCGCCATGGGCCGAGGCCTGGGAGAAGGCGACGCCTGCAGCGTGAAGCAGGTGCAAGAGCGCTTCGTCGAGTCGGGTGGCCGCTTCGACGACTTGCTGCTGGCCATCGTGCAGTCCGACACCTTCCGCACCCGCCCGGTGACCAAATGAGCCGCCCTCGCTTGACCCGACGGCTGGTGCTGCGCGGAGCCGGAGGCGCGGCCGTGGCCCTGCCGCTGCTGTCGCTCGACGCAAAGGCAGACCCCGCCCCGGCGCCGAAACGCTTCGTCTTTTTCTACCAGGCCAACGGCGTGTACACGCCCACCTGGTTCCCGACGCCGGGCTCGACCGAGTCGACGTTCGCGCTCGGGGCGAGCCACCAGGCGCTGGAGCCGTACCGAGCGCACTGCCTGTGGGTGGCGGGGCTCAACATGTCGGTGGCGGTGGCGGGCGCGGGTGAGCAGCACCAGCGGGGCATCGGCGCGGTGTTGACTGGCACGAAGATCGGCACCGGCACCTTCGTCGGGAACGACGGTACGCGAGCGGGCTGGGCGTCGAGCATCTCGCTCGACCAGCTCCTGGTGCAGCGCATCGGGCAGACCCGGGTGCCGAGCCTTCAGCTGGGCGTGAACGCGCGGGAGCGCGACGTGAGCGGGTGTGTCAGCTACGCCGGCCCGTCGCAGCCGCTGCTGCCGCAGAACGACCCGCGCATCACCTTTCGCAACCTCTTCGGCAGCATGCCACAGGGGCCGCTCCCGACCGACCAGACGGAGCGTCTGCGCCGGCAGCGCGCGTCGGTGCTCGACGCGGTGAAGACGCAGCTGACGCTGGTGATGCGCCGCGCGGGCACCGAGGCGAAGCAGCGGCTCGACGCCCACTTCACCAAGGTGCGCGAGCTCGAGCGCCGGCTGACCGCGCTCCCCGCCGGCACCTGCACCACGCCGCTCGAGCCGCCCGCGCTGTCGGTGGAGACCGAGGCGGCGATGCCTGAGGTCGCGCGGCTGCAGCTCGAGCTGCTGGCGCTGGCATTTCAGTGCGACCTGACTCGGGTCGCGACGGTGATGATGAGCGACGCGAAGAACCACATCGCGATGCCGTTCATCGACGTCACCGGCGACGTGCACAACCACACCCACGAGAGCGACGGTTCGCCGACGCGCATCAAGGTGGCCAACCGCGATCAATGGGTGGTGGAGCAGATCGCCTCGCTCCTCGAGAAGCTTGGGCGCGAGCGCGACCCGACGGGCACGCCGCTGCTCGACAATACGCTCGTGTTTCTCGGCTCCGACGTCTCACGCGGAAACGTGCACGCGCACGACGACATGCCCTTCTTGCTCGCGGGGCATGCCGCCGGGTGGCGCATGGGCCGGTACCTTCGGTACAACGGCCAGTCACACAACAACTTGCTGGTGTCGATGCTTCAGGGCTTCGGGGGCAGCGACACCACGTTCGGCGACGCCAACTTCTGCACGGGCGCGCTGACCGGCTTGATCTGAACCGCGACATTCGCCGCCGGCTTGGCCTGCACGTTTGATTGCGTGTTGGCCGGCTTTACCGCGACCGGCACCATCCACTCGGGGATCGGTTGCGGGCCGGGGATGATGTGGGCGATGTCGGGGTCGACACCTCCCGCACTGCCATCGGGCGCGGCGTCTTTGTCTCGTTTGCGAATCTCTCGGCGCTCTTCTTTTTGCTTTCGCCGTTCAACGAGCGCGAGCTCGCGTTGACGCTTGTTTCGAGGGGGTTGCATGGCGCTCTCCTTGGTCGAACCTCCCACCTAACCACTCGACGCCACGAAGTAAATGCCGCCGACTGGTTCAATCAGCCGGTTTGGCCGGGCACTCGAGCACCGATTCGGGCACCAACAGCGCCACGCCCGCGCGCGGCGAGAGGGCCACGCCCACCAGCCGCACCGGTGCAAACCCTTCATGTGACGGGTCTAAAACCTCCAGCGGGGCTTCCGGCATGACCCGGCCGACGGGCGTGCGGGCCCCGGCGATACCGACGGAGAGTTCCAGTGGCACTGGACAGCGGACGTGGAACTTTGGAGCCGAGGGCTCCCCCAACGAGCCGAGACCGATGCCGAGACCTTCGCCGACGGCCCGCGGCGCCTCGGAGTCGGCGGCGACCGCCTGGGCGTTGATCCACCCGAAGACGAACAGGTGCTGCCGCACTTCGAACCCGAGGCGCACGAAGCCACCGCGGCGCTCGGCGACCGCGACCCGGTCGTGCTGCGAAAAATCGATGGTGGCGACGCGCCGACCGTTCGGCTCCTCGAAGAGCTCGACGCCGGTGCGCTGGAGCACCACGGCTTCAGGGGTGGTTGAGGTGAGGCCCATGGCCTCGGCCGCAGGCGGGTACTGCCGCTGGCTGCCTGTCACGGGCATCGAAAGCTCCGGGCGCGTCATCGTCACCTGGTCACACGAGGCGGTGAAGCGAATCGGCTCCGCGGGGTGAAGCCGCTGCAGCAGCTCGGGCTCGACGGTGAGCTCGAGGTGGTTGGCTGAGCCGCCGACCACCTGCAGACGAGCCTCTGGGGTGGCGAGGAACCACGTGCCTTGGCGGAGCGGCGTCTTCGCGTACAGCAGCACCTGGCGCGCGGCATCGACCCGGGCAGAGAGCTCAACCAGCGGCCCAGCCAGCTGGCCCTCGAGCACCGCGCCGCCACGAGCCGTCTTCAACACGCCGTCAAACAGCAGCGACGAGCGCGGCTGGCCGTAGATGATGCCGAAGGGCTGCCCCGTACCCGGCAGCGAAAGCGTGGACCACGAAGCCCAGGGGAGCTTGCGGTACCGACAGAGCGTGCCGTCGGAGCGCGGGTGCGACTTCGCCGTGGCCGCGGTGGTCGGCGCGGGGGCCGTCACCACGGAGTTGTGCGCGCACCCGACTCCGAACACGGCCGCTGCGACAAGCCAGCGCATCACACGTCGAGCTGCTGAACGTCTCCGGCGCGCTCCATGATGAACTGGAAGCGGGCGGCAACGTCTTTGCCGAGCAGGTCGTTGATGGTGCGATCGGTGTCGAGCTCGTCGTCGATCATCACCTTGAGCGCGATGCGGCGCTTCGGATCCAGCGTGGTCGATTTCAAATCATCGGCCGTCATCTCGCCGAGGCCTTTGAAGCGCATCACGTTCGGCTTGGCGTTGCCTTTGACCTTCTCCTTGATGAGCTTGTCTTTCTCTTCATCGTCGAGCGCCCAATACGTCTCTTTGCCGATGTCGACGCGATAGAGCGGAGGCTGGGCGATGAACACGTGGCCGCCGACGATGAGCTGGCGCATGTGACGGTAGAAGAAGGTGAGCAGCAGCGTGGAGATGTGCTGCCCGTCGGAGTCTGCGTCCATCAGCAGAAAAATCTTTCCGTACCGAAGCCGCGTCGCGTCGGTCTCTGCCCCCAGACCGCAGCCGAGGGCGCTGGCGATGTCTTGCAGCTCCTTGTTGCCGGCGACTTTGTCGGTCGAGGCCTGCTCGGCGTTGAGCACCTTGCCGCGGAGCGGGAGAATCGCCTGCGTTCTGCGGTCTCTCCCCTGCTTCGCCGAGCCACCTGCGGAGTCGCCCTCCACAATGAACAGCTCGCTCTCGCCGGGATCATTGGAGGAACAGTCGGCCAGCTTTCCCGGGAGGTTGAGGTGCCGCACCGGTGACTTGCGAATGACGGCTTGTGACGCCGCGCGCGAGGCCTCTCGAGCCCGAGCCGCGAGGATGATGCGGGCCACCACCGCCTCGGCGATGGTCTTGTTGTCGTTGAGCCACTTCTCCAGCGACGGCCGCACGACGTTGTCGACCTGCGCCTGCACCTCGGGGTTGTTGAGCCGATCTTTCGTCTGCCCCTGGAACTGCGGCTCGACCACGTAGGCGCTGAGAATGCAGGTCACGCCTTCGCGAATGTCGTCGGCGGTGAGCGTCACGCCCTTCGGCTCGAGGCCGTGGGTCTCGATGTAGTTGCGCACCGCCTTGACGATTCCCGACTTGAGGCCCGCCTCGTGGGTGCCGCCGTTCCGCGTGGGAATACCGTTGACGTAGCTCTTGACGTATTCCTCGGTCGACTCCGTCCACGCCAGCGCGAGCTCGAGGCGGATGCCGTTTTCGTGCGCCTTGTAGAAAGCCGTCGCGCCGACGGGGATGACCGACTTGCCGCGGTCGGCAATGACCTTGGCGATGTATTCGGCGATGCCGCCGTCGTGTTTGAAAGTGAGCTCGACCTTCGGAGACACCGTCTCGTCGGTGAACACGACCTCCATGCCTTTGTGGAGGTAGCTCTTCGCCTCCAACCGCTCGCGGATCAGCTCGGCGTCGAACTTCTGCTTGGCGCCGAAGATCTCCGGGTCGGGAGTGAAGCGCGTCGACGTGCCGGTGCCGCGGGTGTTGCCGAGCACCTTGAGCTTGGTGGTGGGCTTGCCCTGCGAATACGCCTGCTCGTGGAGCTTGCCGTCGCGCTTGACCTGCACGGTGAGCGCGCTCGACAGCGCGTTGACCACCGAGCTACCAACGCCGTGCAAGCCGCCGGAGTGCACGTAGTTCTCCTTCTCGAACTTGCCGCCCGAGTGCAGCACCGTGAGGATCACCTCGAGCGCCGACTTCTTGTACTTGGGCATGAGGTCGACGGGGATGCCGCGCCCGTTGTCGACCACCGTCACCGCGGTGCCGCCCTTATGCAGCGTCACCTCAACTTTGGTGGCGTGCCCGTTGATGACCTCGTCGACGGAGTTGTCGACGATCTCCCACAGCAGGTGATGGTAGCCGGTGGCGTCGGTGCCGCCGATGTACATCGCGGGGCGCTTGCGAACGGGCTCGAGCCCCTCGAGCACCTGAATGTTGCTGCCGTCGTATTTCTTCGCGTTGGCCATGGCTTACTTCTCCTTCTTGTCGGCTTCGGGGAGCGCCACGACGTCGACCGGGCGTTGCACGGACTTCACTGCGTCTTTCTTCGACATCTCGCGGCCCTTGCCGGCGCGGCTCGTCACCTCGTAACGACCGGGCGACAGCTTGAGCGACTTGCCCTTGTCGGTCTCGAGCAGCAGCTCGGCGTCTTTCTTCGAGGAGCACAGGAAGGCCACGACCTCGTCATCGGGCGCGACCTTGATGACCGTGACGCCCTTGCCCGGGCCCGAGAGCTCGTTGATCTCGTTCGCCTTACACACCAGCGCGAAGGTCTTCTTGGTCACCACCGCGAGCAGATCTTTCTCGGCGCACGGCATCGTGCCGATCAGCTCATCACCTTGCGGAGGCCGCGCGTACCGGCGACCTGCCCGAGTGGAGACCTCTTTGTGCGGCTCGAGCGCGAACCGGAGCCCGAAGCCGCGCTTCGACACCGCGATCAACTTCTCGGGAATCGGCAGCCGTTTGTCGAGTGACAGCGCGCCGACCACGCGCTCGCCGTCGTCGAACTTGAACAGCTTCTGCACCGGGTCGCCGTAGCCAGTCGACGCGGGCACGTCGTTGAACTTGGTCACGTACGCCGTGCCCGCGCTGGAGAAGAACACCAGGCTCGACTTGAGCGAGCCGGAGATCACCGCCATCACCTCGTCGCCTTCGCGCATGCGGGTCGACGTCGGATCTTTCAGCTCGCGCACCCGCTTCACCCAGCCGTCGCGGGTGATGACCACCTGGCAGTCTTCGTCGGCGATGAAGGCGTCTTCGTTGTATTCGACCTCTTCGCCGCCGCCGCCGATCTTGGTGCGGCGCTTGTCGTCGTACCGGGCGCGGATCTCGGTGAGCTCTTCCTTGATGACGGCCCACAGCGCCTTGGGGCTCTTGAGCAGCTCGCTGATGCGCTTGGCCTCGGCGCGCTTCTCCTTGAGCTCCTTCTGAATGACGAGGATCTCGAGGCGCGCCAACTTGTACAACTTCATCTCGAGGATCGCGTCGACCTGCTCTTCAGACAGCTTGAAGCGCGCGATCAACTTGGCCGCCGCGTCTTGTTTGCCGTCAGACTTGCGGATGATTTTGATCATCTCGTCGAGGGCGTCGTAGACCTGCTCGAAGCCCTCCAAGAGGTGCAGCCGCGCCTTGAGCTGCCCGAGCTGGAACTCGAAGCGCTTGGTCACCACCTCGAAACGGAAGTCGAGGAACGCGACCAGCATCGACTTGAGATCGAGCCTCCGCGGAGTCCCCACCTCGGGGTTGTCGGTCGGCACCAGGCACGTGAGGTTGACGTTGAAGCTCGAGGCGAGCGGCGTGTGTTTGTAGAGGTAGGCCATGACCAGCTCGGGGTCGGCCTCCTTCTTGATCTCCATCACGATGCGCACGTCTTTGGTCGACTCGTCGCGCACGTCGACCAGCGG
>JAEUJT010000355.1 GCA_016793525.1 Archangium sp.
CTCGGTCAGCGTCACCACCGAGACGAGCGAGCTGTCTTTGAGCAGCGCGATGAAGTCGTTGGTCATCGGCGGCAACGACACGCGCAACGCCTGCGGCACCAACACGTGACGCAGCGTGGCCCAGCGACCGAGCCCCAAAACCGCCGCGGCCTCGAGCTGGCCCGAGGGAACGCTGGAGAGCCCCGCGCGGTAGTTCTCCGCTTCGGCCGCGGCGTAGTTGAGCCCCAGCGCGGTGACGCCAGCGATGAATGGGTCCAACGTGACGCCGATTTCGGGGAGCCCGAAGTACAGCGTCACGAGCTGAATGAGCAGCGGCGTGCCACGGAAGAGCTCGACGTACGCGGTGGCCAAGGCGCGCAGCGGCCACGGCCCAAAGCGCCGCGCGGAGGCGATGAGCAGCCCCAGCACCATCGCCAACGCCATCGCGCACATCGACACCAGCAGCGTCAGCCCCGCGCCCTGCGCCAACACGGGGATGAAGCTCGGGTAGCGGTCGCGGAGGCGCTCCACGAACGGCGGCAACACGCCCACCGCCGAACGCCACCGCTCGAACTCCGGAGAGTGCGACGTGGAGCCTACGTCGACGCCGAAGAGCCGCGCGGTCTCGGCGTTCCACACGCCCCACGTTCGGTAGATGCGCTCCAACGTGCCGTCGCGGGACAACGCGTCGATGGCGGCATCGATGGCCGTGGCGCGCTCCACGTCTTCGGGCCGCAGCGCCATCGCGTACGTCACCGTGCCGAGCGAGGTGGGCAGTGTCTCGAAGGCCGGGTCGATGTCGGCGTAGAAGCGAGCGATGGGCGCGTCGAGCAGCACGGCGTCGGTGCGACCCAGCTTCAGGTCGTCGTACACCTCGTCTTGCCCGCCTTCGTAGGTGCGCACGTCGGCTCCGGCGCTCTTGGCGAGGCGTTCGGCGAGCGAGCCTGGGAGCGTTCCGACACGTCGTCCGGTGAGGGCCTGCAGCGTACGAGGAGCGGCGGCGTCTCCGGCGCGAATGGTCAGCACCTCGGCGGCGGCGAAGTACGGGCGCGACAACCGCACCTCGTGCTTCTTGTCGTCGGTGACTTCGATGCCGTTGAGCGCGACGTCGAAGTCGCCGCGCTTGAGCAATTCAATCAACGTCGCCCACGGGCCGTGGACTGGACGTGCAGTGGTGCCGAGCTGCTGCGCCACCGCCTGCGCGACCTCGACCTCGAAGCCCACCAAGCGCGTGGGCTCCCGCGGGTCTTGAAACACGTACGGTGCGCCGCCCTGCGCGTCACAGCCCCAGCGGAGAACGGGAGGAGCGGCCAGCGCCACCTGCGCGAACACCACACTCGATGCGAGGAGGAGCCGAACCACGGGGCCCGAATCATCGGGACCAGGGGTCGCCGGTGCAAGTACGCATTCAGCGCGACGGACGGCTCGTCAGGTCTCGGTGGCCTCGAGCGCCTTCAACCGCGCGTCATGGTCGTCGAGTCGCTGCTCGATGCGCGCGTGCGTGTCGAGGGCGAGGCAAAGGAGACGTCCTTCAACAGCGAGTTGCTTCATCACGTCGCGGAGCGACGTTTCAACGATGAGAAAGCGCTTCGTCAGATCTGTCGGTTCCATTCGGTGGAGAGCGTAACGTCAGTCGCAGATCCGTATCGACCCCCCGGTGCGACACGCCCGTACTCCGCGGGAAGCCGAGCGGCTCGAGAATCAGCCTCCACCACGACTGCGGCGATGGATCCGGATCACCGAGTTCCCACTGCTCCACGTCGCCGGGAGGCAGGTGGAAGGTGCCGAACAGCAGGTCGCACCACGGCGCCAGATTGGCGAAGTTGGTGACGCGGCTGGGGTGCTTCGCGTGGTGCCAGTGGTGCAACTCGGGAGCTCCGAGAAGGTATCGCAGCGGTCCCAGCGGCAACCGCGCGTTGGAGTGAATGAAGATTGCCCACAGCCCCCGGAAAATGGCGAGCGGCACCAGCAGCGTCATCGGTACGCCGAGCAGCATCGCCGGCCCGTTGATGACGAGCTGCGTGAGCAGGCCATCGACCGGGTGTTCACGGTGCGCGGCGAGCCAGTCGAGGTGTGACGACGTGTGGTGCACACGGTGAAAGCGCCAGAGCCACGCGTACCGGTGCGACGCACGGTGGAACCAGTAGACGCCGAGGTCTCCGAGCACCACTGCGAGCAACGCGTGGAGCCACGCCGGCTGCGCCTGCACCATGTCGCGCAGTGCCAGCGGTGTACCGAGGTCGACTCCGTGACGGACCCACGTGAGCGCGAGCGTCGCCAGCGCGCCGAAGATGAACGCCTGGCCCAGGTAGAACTGCAGATCGACGACGAGGTTCGGCCGCAGCCACGGCTGCAGACGCGCGGGCCA
>JAEUJT010000373.1 GCA_016793525.1 Archangium sp.
AGCTCGCCCAGCTCGTCGATGAACACCGTGCCGCCGTGCGCCGCCTCGAACTTGCCGGGCTGGCGCGTCTCGGCGCCGGTGAAGGCGCCCTTCTCGTGCCCGAACAGCTCGTTCTCGATGAGCGAGCCGGGGAGCGCCGCGCAGTCGACCTTCACGAAGGGCTGGTCCCTCCTCCGGGAGTTGGCGTGCACCGCGCGGGCGATGCGCTCCTTGCCGGTGCCCGACTCGCCGGTGATGAGCACCGTGGCGTCGGTCGGCGCGGCTTTCTGAATCACTTTGTACAGCGCCCGCATCGGAGCCGATTCGCCGATGACGTTGTTGAACAGGTACCCCACCGGCACCGAGGGCGCGCGCCTCGCCCGCTGCAGCTCGGTGTAGAGCGAGGTGGCCTGCAGCGCCTGGCTCAACTGGGCCGCCATGGCCTCGAGTCGCTTCGCGTCGTCGTCATCGAAGCGCCCGCCGCCGAGGCGGTTGAGCACCTGCAGCACGCCGAAGATGTCGCCCGCCACGTCGCGCAGCGGCACCGCCAGCACCGACGTCGTCGTGTACCCGGTGAGCTTGTCGATGTCGGCGTGGAAGCGCCGCTCGTGTGACGCCGATGGGCTGTTGATGGCCGCGCCCGTCGCCGCGACCGCGCCCGCGAGCCCCTGGCCCAACTTGAGGCGAATCTGCTTCAGCTCGGGCAGGTGCGCGGCCCGGCTGAACACCTCCTGGCGCGCGTGGTCGACGAAGTAGAGCGTGCCGCGGTCGGCCTGCAGCGACGCCGCGATGCGCGTGACCAGGTCGTGGAGGAAGGCGTCGAAGTCGACCTCCTGCGCCACGAGCGGGCCGACTGGCAGCGACACGTCACGGGGCGGAGGGGAGCGCGGCATGCCGGAGCCCGTTGACTCCACCCCGCCCGTCGCCATGGAGCAAGCGGCGTCGCGCATGGGTCACCCGAGCTGCAGCACGACACCCTCGCGGGCAGGCTCGGCGCGAGCGAAGCGGCGCTTGGCGACCTCCGCCATGGCCTCGACCGCTTCGTCGCTGTGCCCAGGGTCGTGGTGAAAGAGGAACAGCCGCTGCGCGCTCACCGCCTCAGCGATGTCGGCCGCATCGAGGTTGGTGGAATGCCCCCAGCCGCGCCGCGGAGGCCCGGACCGGCCTTCATACTCGTCCCGTGTGTACTGCGCGTCGAGCACCAGCGCGTCGACCCCCTCGAGCACGCGCGCCAGCGGAGAAGCCATCGACGTCGCGGTGAGCTCGACGTCGGTGCAGTACGCGAGGCGCTGCCCGTCGGCCTCCACGTGGTACCCGACGCAGCCTTGCGGGTGCGGCAGCTCCATCGGGGTGATCCGAAACGGCCCCACCTCGAACACGTGGCCCGGCACCGCGTCAGCAAACGTCATCGCCGCGCGCATCGCCGAGAGCGGCACCGGAAACGCCGGCGGCTCCATCTGCGTCGCGAGCACCGAGGCGAGCTGCTGCGCCCCACCCATTCCCGGCCCGTAGAGCGCGAGCGACGTGTCGGGCCGGTACGCCGGCGCAAAGAAAGGGAAGCCCTGCACGTGGTCCCAGTGCAGGTGCGAGAAGAGCATCGTGGTGTTGACCGGGGGCTCGCGCAGCAGCGCCTCTCCAAGCCCGCGCACGCCGGTGCCCGCGTCGAGAATGAGCCGGTGCCCCTGGCTCGTCACTTCTACGCACGAGGTGTTGCCGCCGATGCGCGCGATGGCTGCGCTCGACGACGCGATGCTGCCGCGCACGCCCCAGAACCGAAACTCCATGACGAACTCCCCGGTGTGTGGCGCGCCGGGAGTGACGGCCACGCCGAGGGAGAGAGCAAGCAGGAGGCCGCCGGCAACCGCGCAGAACGCAACGGGGTGAGGTGGGTCACCTGCTCCATAGTGGAGCGCCCCCTGCTCCAAACTGGCTCACCCCTTCGACGGCTTCCAGGTGCCCGCGAAGTCGGTGCCGACGGTGTGGCCTTCCCAGGTGCGCGCATCGACGAGGCCGAGCCGGGCCACCTGGGAGCGAGTGAGCAGCGGCGCGTGTGGGCTCGCGTCGAGCGCGTCGGCGATGGCGTTCATCGCGTCGTCTTCGGTCCTCCACTCGAGCCGCTCGAAGGAACGGAGCCGCACCGGCCGCGATACGGAGCGCAACGTGCGCTCACGCTCGGTGTTGAAGTAGCCCTCGAAGTACGACATCGCCAGCTCCCGCAGCGAGCGGTTGTCGGGGTCTCTGCAGCGCAGCCCCTCGAAGTTCGACTTGGCGACGGCGCCCCACGCGCCCTCTCGGCGGTACACGGCGAGCACGTGGTCGTCGTCACGCACCGCGCGCAGGTCGACCAGCAGCGGCTCGAAGCCGAGGCGCTCGAGCACGGCGGCGGCCAACATCGCGCCATCGAAGCAGTGGGCCTTGCGATCTCTCAGCACGCTTCGCGGAGAACGGTAGATGGCCTCGCTGCTGTAGGCCGTGGCGTCGAGAAAGGCCTGCACGTGGCCCGGAGTGCGCAGCTTCGCCAGGGCCTTGCGCTCAGCCGCGGTCCACGGGTTGGGAAGAGAAGTCACGCGCGCCCTCGTAGACCACCGCAGCCGGCCGGGGAACGGCGGTCGGCGCGCCAGCCCTTGACGATGGAGGGAGATGTAGGCAAGAGCCCCACCTATGAATTTGCGCGATGAATTCAAGCGGTTGGCGGTGGTTGCGGCGATGGCGTTGGCGGCGTGCGGCGGCCCCGACGCGGGCTTGATGAGCGACGACGTCGACGGCGACGAGTGGGTGCAGGGCGAAGACGAGCTCACCACGGCCTCGCACCGCGTCAGCGTGTGGTTCCCGCAGGCCAAGGGCAATGTCTGGGTGTTCGAGTCGGGCAGCGCCACGCGCACGCTGCGCCTGAACAACGTCACGCCTGGCATGGCGACCCTCGAAGGCCTGTACCCGAGCGCGCTGTGGCTGGGCACGAACGACGAGACGGCGACCACGCTGCAGGGTTGGGACGAGACGACGTCGAACTGGCTGCCGTGGATGCGCTTCGGCTTCGTGTCGACCTCGTGGAACTACGGCACCGCGGCATGCACCGGCTCGGTGATGAAGCGTACGGCCACGGGCGCGGTGGTGGCGAGCAAGGCCGGCACGTTCTCCGACACCCGCACCATCTCCGTCACCCAGGTGACGAAGCCGAACGTGCGCTGCGCGGCGCCGGCCATCACCGAGCTGACCTTCGCGGCCAACGTGGGCCTGGTGGCGTTTCGCACCGGCAAGGGTGAACGCTTCACGCTCCGCTCGGCGACGGTGGGCGGCAAGACGATTCCCGGCTCGGTCTCGGCGGCGCTGACCTTCGACAAGTCGAGCTACACCAGCAAGCCGAACACCATTCGCTGCATCACCACGCCCTGCCCCAGCAACGCGCAGACGGCGGTGGCCAAGGCGAAGTTCACGGTGACGAACAGCACCTCGTCGTCGGTGACCTGGCGCTTCAACACCGGCTGTCAGTTCGATCTCGACCTGGTGACCAGCGGCGGCACCGTGGTGAAGCGCCTCTCGACCGAACGCGCGTGCACCGAGGCGTTGACCCAGCTGACGTTGGCCGCCGGCGCCTCGAAGGTCTACACGTTCGACGTGCCGCTGCACGACCGCGACCTGCTGCAGCTCGACGGCAGCTACACGGCCCGCGCGCGCCTCATCGCCACGAACACCAGCCCGACCTCGCCCACCGCGACGACGACGCTGTCTGTCCGCGTGCAGTGAGCGGTCTGCGGGGTCGCACCCGCGCCGGACGACTCGCCCCCATTGAACGGTGGATGCGTGACGCCGTGCCGCTCGCGCCGGGCGCGTGCGTCATCGACGTCGGTCTCGGAGACACGCCGGTCACCACGGTGGAGTGGAGCCAATCGCTCGGGCCCTCCGTCGAGGTCCTCGGCGTCGACAGCGAGCCGGAGCGTGTTGCGACCGCGCAGGTGCACGCGACCACGTCGCTTCGCTTCTCGACCGTTGAAGCTGTCGAGCGTGGTCGCGCGTCGCTCATTCGCGCGATGAACGTGCTGCGCGGCGGCACCGTCGAGAACGCCCGAGCGCGCTGCGCAACGTGGGGCACCTGGCTCGCCGAGAGTGGCCTTTTGGTCGAAGGGAGCACCGACACCGAGGGCCACGTGACGGCGGCGCAGCTGCTGCGGCGTCGAGGTGGAGTGCTCCTGCGCGAGGGCCTTCTCTTTCACACCGACTTCACGCGCGGTTTCTCTCCGTGGCTTTTCCGCGACTGGCTGCCACGCGAGTTCCGCCGCGGGGTGACGCCGGTGCATGCCTTCTTGGCGGCGTGGAGCGCGGTGTGTGACGCGCTCCCTGCGGGGCTCACGCCAGTGCAGCGCTTCGAGGCCAGCGTGCCGCAGCTCCACGACGTGGAGCGCGTGGGTTCGTCGGTGGTGTGGCGGTCTGCGCCGCACACGTGGTCTTCTTGGGCGCCGGACAACGCCGCTCGAGGGCGACACCGAGCAGACGGTTGACCGCGTCGCTGATGGGCAGGTCCTCCGCTTTCGCGAGCGAGCAGGTGATCGCGTTCACGGTGAGCCGCATGCCGTGACGATACGGTGTCGTGGTGCGGTGGTGCAGTGACCAGGAGTGGCGCCTCGCCAGCGACGCCGTACACTCGCCCCGTGGTCAGCGCGCTCCTGTGGTGTGTGTTGGCGCAGGCGCCTGACGCGGGCACGGTGCCGTACGAAGACCGGCTCATCGCGTGGGGCCTCGAGCAGCACGGCCGCGCCCTCCACCCCGCGCCTGACGGCCAGCGCATCGACGAGGTGCTCATCGCCTCGGAGAACATCTTCGCGCCGTCAGATTCATGGCCGCTGTTCCTCAACTGGTTCCACGCGCGCACCCGCGAGTCGGTGATTCGCCGCGAGGTGTTGCTCGCCCCGGGAGACACCTGGACGCCCGCGCGGGTGATGGAAACCGAGCGCAACCTGCGGCGCCTCTTCATTCTCGCGGTGGTGAAGGTGGTGCCCGTCACCTCTCCGAGTGGCGGCGTGGCGGCGCTGGTGGTGACGAAAGACCGCTGGAGCCTGCGCCTGAGCAACAGCTTCACGCTCGTCGGGCCGCTGCTCCAACAACTCCGCCTCTCGCTGACGGAGATCAACTTCAACGGCTGGGGGCAAAACGCGTCGCTCGACTTCCAGCTGCGGCTCGACACGCTCAGCTTCGGGCAGACCTTCATCGAGCGGCGGCTCTTCGGCAGCCGGCTGTACTTCGGAGAAACCGCGTCCATCATTCTCAACCGACAGACGGGGAAGCCCGAAGGCACCGTGGGCACGATCACCTTCGGCCGGCCGGTCATCACGCTCGACCAGACGTGGGGGTTTCTCGCCACCGCCGACTGGAATCTCCGACGACGGCGCGTCTTCCGCGGGGCCGACATCTGGCAACTGGAGGACCCCAGCTCCACCACGGGCGAGACGGTGCCGCTGGTGTACGACGTGCGCGAGATCTCTGCGGAGGCGAGCGTCACGCGCAGCTTCGGGAGGGCGCTCAAGCTCGACCTCACGGGCGCGCTCGGGGGCTACACCCGCCAGTACGCGCCTCCGCCGGGCACGCTCAGCGACGAGCAGTCGGCGTGGCTGACCGCGACCTACCTGCCGCGCTCGGAGAACGTCACCTACGCCTCCGCGTACGCGCGCGCCTTCCCGGCCGACTTCATCATCTTGCGCAACATCGACGCCTTCGAGCTGTCGGAGGACTACCAGGTGGGCTGGCTCGCGCAGGCCGGCGTGCGCTGGGCGTTTCCCCTCCCCTTCGCGCCGTCGAGCTTCGTGGAGGGCGCCGCCGCGCTGCGCTACCGGCTCTACCGAGGCGACGACCTCCTCACGATGACGGTGGCCGCTGGAGCGCGTGCGCGCCCCGGCCAGTCACTGGCGAACCAACACGTCGCGGCCGAGGTGAGCAACTACTCCCCGCTCGTCTACGGAGGCCGCTTCGTGGTGCGCGTGCTGCTCGACGTGATTCAGAACGACCTCAACAACCGGCAGGTGTTGCTCGGAGGCTCCACCGGCCTGCGCGGCGCGTACGCGGAGCAATTCACCGGGCGGAACCTGGTGTTGGGCAACGTAGAGTATCGCACCCGCGCGATTGAAATTCTGACCACCTGGTTCGGCCTGGTCGCCTTCTACGACGTGGGTTCGGCGTACGACGTGCGGCCGGTGCTGACGCATTCGGTGGGCATCGGGCTGCGCGTCATGTTGCCGCACTTGAATCGCGAGGTGCTCCGCTTCGACTTCGGCATCGTGCTGGCGGGGCCGGGGCCCGGGGTGGACCGCCTCAACGCGAGCTGGTCGCAGGTGACCGACATTCGCCCCACGTTTCTCGACCAGCCGATGTGATGTGATGCGCTCCATGCGCTGGGTGCTGCTGGTGTGCGTGGTGACGACAGGCTGTGTGCACACGGCACGCCCCGACGTGCGCCCCGAGTTGTCGGTTGCCCAGGTTGTGCCGCTGTTCCCCCAGAAGGTGCACGACGCCGATGGCTGGGCCAGAGACCTGGTGCTCGCGCTGCAGACCAACCGGTTACCTGTCGACGTGCAGCACGTCTGCTCGGTCATCGCGGTGGCAGAACAAGAGTCGGGCCTTCAAGCGAACCCAGCCGTGGCCGGACTGCCCGCCATCGCGCGCTCGAGCCTGGCGGAGAAGGCGAAGGCGCTCGGCCCTCTCGGCCCTCCGCTGCTCGCGAAGTTGCTTGAAGGAACAGCCCCCGGCACATCGACGACGTTCGATCAGCGCATCGACACCTTGCGCACCGAAGCCGACCTCGACCTGCTGTTCCGCGACATCTTGGCCGACCACCAGCGGCGTAGCCCGGTGCTCTACGCGGCGGCAAATGTGGGGGCGACGCTGTTCAGCTCCGGCAGCTTCGAAGACCGGAACCCAGTGACCACCGCGGGCTCGATGCAGGTCAGCGTTCGGTTCGCCGAAGCGCACGCCCGCCAGCTGCGCCGCGACGTCGAGCGCGTTCGCGATGAGCTGTACACCCGCGCCGGAGGGCTCCTCTACGGCTCGGCCCGGCTGTGGGCGTTCGAGGCCGGCTATGCGTCGATGCGGTTCCGCTTCGCCGACTACAACGCCGGCCCGTTCGCGAGCCGCAACGCTGCTTTTCAGGAGCAGCTCGGGGCGCTGACCCACACCACGCTCGCGCTCGACGGAGACCTGCTGGCGTACGACCCCGACGGCGACGTGAAGTCGACCGAAACCAAGTCGATGGCGGCGCTCCAGCAGTTCCGCGATGACTTCGCCGCCACCTTGCTTCGCCCCGGGCAGGTCGAGCGCGACGCGAAGAAAGAGAAGACCGAGGCCTTCGAGCACACCCAGACTTGGGCGGTGGTGAAGGCGGCGTACTCGGCGAAGTTCAAGCCCGATGCGGCCTACGCTCGGCTCCCCGTGGTGTCGCTCACGTCGCCCAAGCTCAAGCGGCCGATGTCGACCGCCACGTTCGCGGAGTCGGTCGAGCGCCGGTACACCTCATGTCTCAGGCGGGCGGGAGCCGACGCCCCTTCGTCGTGACGCTGTACGGCTGGCCGCCGCGATGTACGCCTCGACGGATTCAGCAGCTCGTCGGCGCAAAGCGCGTCACCGTCAGCGCGCCGCGTTGAGACCCAACCGACGCATCATGGTGCGCACAGTTCCGCCGGGGTCCTTCGCCTTCCCCCGGCCGACCTCGCCCAGCAGCCGCGCCGCCTCAGCCGCGTTGCCTCCCGCGCGCCGCAGCGCCGCCGAGAGCGCCATGCGCTCGAGCAGCTCGACCTCGCGCCGCAGGTTCATGTCGCCCTGAGCGACGCGCCGCTCGACCTCGACGGAAGACACGAGCGTCCGCGACGTCACTCGGAGCCCGTCACCCCGCACCCGCCGCGGGAGGTCGGAGACGAGCAGCTCAGCGCCAGCCTTCTTCGTCACCAACGCGCCGTAGATGACGTTGCGAAGCTCGCGCACGTTGCCGGGCCAGCGGTAGCGCCGCAGGACCTCGAGGGCCTCGGGCGTCAGCGCGCGCACCCGGTTGCGTGACGAGGCCCCGCGATCTTCGGCGTAGTAGCGCTCGATGAGCTGCAGCACCATGGCGGGCACGTCGTCGAGCCGATCTCTCAGCGGCGGGAGCTCGACGACCAAGGTGGCCAAACGTTCGTACAAGTCAGCGCCGAACTGCCCCGCGTCGATGAGTGGCCTCAGGTCGCGGTTGGTGGCGGCGAGAATGCGAAAGTCGACCTGGTGCCACTCGCTTTCGCCGAGGCGCGACACCGTTCGGTCCTCGAGCACGCGCAGCAACTTCACCTGCAGCGCGAAAGGCGTATCGTCGATCTCATCGAGCAGCACCGTGCCGCCTTCGGCCGCGGCGACCAGCCCAGGGTACTCGCGCACCGCACCGGAGAACGCGCCCTTCGCGTAGCCGAACAGCTCGCCCTCCATCAGCTCGTTGGGAATGGCGGCGCAGTTGATGGGGACGAAGGTCTTGCTCTTCCGACGCGACCACTGGTGCACCAGGCGCGCGGCGAGCTCTTTGCCGGTGCCTGTCTCACCTGTGAGCAACACCGGCATCGACGTCTGCGCCGCTTGGTGGATTCGGCGGAGGAGCACCTTCGCCGCCGCGCTCTCGGCAACGAAGTTCGCTGGAGCAACCACCGGCGGCTCGACCACCAGGCACTCTTCGAGCCGCGCCAGCACCCGCGCCTCCCACCCGGGCCCCCGAGCGATGACGTCGATGGCGCCGCGATCGACGGCCGCCAGCAGCACCTCGGCCGACACGGGACGGGGGACCACCCAGAGCCACGCCCCGTCCCTCGCGCCGGGGAGCTGCGCCTGCTGCACGACCGTCACCGCGGCGTCTCCTGTGGGCCGTACGACCCACCCCGCCTTCACCAGGCCTTCTTGGAGCGGCCCTTCTGGCTTCAACCCGACCCAACGAAGGACTGGCACAACCACGAATTCAACACTGTTTTGACACGATTCAAATACTGAACACGCACCATCGCCGGTCCACGTTTGGCGCACTTGCCGCTGGCCCCCCACCTGCACATCCACCCCACATGACGACCAGCCGGGAGGGCTCCATGCGATTCATGATTGCCAGGTCCACGATGTGGCGGTGGCTGCTGTGGCTGTTCGGCGCGACCGAACGCAGCTCGTTCATCGAGGTGACGCCCGACGCGCTCGACGTGCGTTTCGGGTTCTTCCACCAGCGAATTCCCCGCGCCCAGGTGCGAAGGGTCGAGGTGGTGGGAACGCCCAGCTGGTACCAGTGGGGCATCGGGTGGCGCACGAATCTCGCCGGCGGTGTGGGGCTCATCGGAACGACGCGTGGTCTGGTGCGCATCGAGCTGACCGAGGCCCGGCCGATGTTCATCGGCATTCTGGTGAGGGCGCACCAGCTGACGGTGTCGATGGAAGAGCCGGAGCGGTTCGCAGCGGCGGTCGGGAGGGTTTCGTCATGAACGCGGTTCTCGCGGTGGCGGTGGTGGTGGTGCTCTTGGCGGGCGTGGCGCTGGCCGGCACGTGGGTCATCGGTGAGCTGGAGTCGGGTTTGGTCATCACCCGCTTCGGGGCGCCGCTGCCTCCGGGTCGGCTCATCGCGCTCAACGGAGAGGCCGGGTACCAGGCCGACCTGCTGCCGCCGGGGTGGCACTTCGGCCTCTGGCGCTGGCGCTACAAAGTGGTGCGCGTGCCGGTGGTGACGGTGCGCTCGGGGGAAATCGCGCTGGTCGTCGCGGCCGACGGCGCCCGCATTCCACCGCACCGGTTGCTCGGGCACGAGGTGCCGTGCGACGACTTTCAGAACGCGAGCGCGTTTCTCCGGAAGGGCGGCGAGAAGGGGCGCCAGCTCGCGTTCCTCACCGCGGGCACCTACCGCATCAACCCGGCGCTGTTTCAGCTCGTCACCACCGAGACCGCCGAGCACTTCGGCATGAACGCGCACGAGCTGCTCGTCGCCGCCGTGGCGTCAGACAAGGTCGGCATCGTCACCACGCTCGACGGGCGGGCCATTCCGCAGGGCGATCTGGCCGGCGCGCCAGTCGAAGGCCACGACTCGTTCCAGCGCGGGCAGGCGTTCATCGACGCGGGCGGCTCTCGTGGGCTGCAGGAGCAGGTGCTGTTGAGCGGCGCGTGGAACCTCAACCCCTGGTTCGTGCGCGTCGACGCGATTCCAATGACCGAGGTGCCCATCGGCTCGGTGGGCGTGGTGGTGAGCTACGTCGGCAAGGAGCACCTCGACCTGTCGGGCGACGACTTCACCCACGGCGACCTGGTGGAGCGCGGCCGCAATGTCGTGTGTATCGAGCCGCTGCTGCCGGGCAAACACCCGCTCAACACCCGGGTGATGAAGGTCGAGCTCGTGCCGACCACCAACATCGTCTTGAACTG
>JAEUJT010000470.1 GCA_016793525.1 Archangium sp.
TCGCCTCGCCCGAAGCGCGTTCAGGTTTCGAAGCGGTACTGCACCGTCACCACCACCGCGAAGTGGGCCGCCGCGGCCACCAGCACGAGCACGTGAAACACCTCGTGGTAGCCGAACACGGCCGGCTGCGGGTTCGGCCAGCGCCGCGCGTAGACCACCGCGCCGACGATGTAGATGGCCGCGCCCACCAGCACCAACGCCACCAGCGAGGGGGCCATCACCGTGCGCAGCGAGAGAATGACCGGCAGCGCCAGCAACCCGATGCCCACGTACACCGCGGCGCGGAGGAAGCGGTGCGCGCTGCTGTAGAAGACGACGAAGGCCATGCCAGCCATCGAGGCCGCCCACATCACCGTCAGGCTCTGGGTCCACTGGCCGTGCGCCGCCCGCACCGCCAGCGGCGTCACCGTGCCGGCGATGAGGGTGAAGATGCCCGCATGGTCCACGAGGCGCAGGCGTTGGCGCATGCGCATGCTCCAGGTGGGCCGGTGGTACAGCGTGCTCAGGCCCAACATCAGGCACAGCGTCAGCGCGTAGACGACGCCCGCCGTGTGCTGCGCGCCTTCGACCGGCGCCACCGCCAGCACCAGCGCGCCGCCGAGGGCCGCGATGAACCCGAACTGGTGAAACACGCCGCGCAGCTTGGGCTTCACCTTGGGAGGCACCGCGGGCTTCATCGAGGAGGGGGGCACGAGAGACGTCATGGCGCCACGGAGTGTGGCTCACCGCCTGTCACCCCCGCGTCACCGGGTGCGCAGCAACCAGAGCCCCAGCGCGACGAGGCTCACCAGCGAGATGAGCGCTCCGACGCGCAGCCCCGGCGTCTCATAGCGGAACTGAACGCGGTGGTTCCCTGGAGGCACCGCGACCGCGCGCACCATGTGGTTGGCTGCGTACACGGGCGTCGGCGCTCCATCGAGCGTGGCCGTGACGCCATCGAAGATGGATTCGTTGAGCACCACCAGGCTCGGTTCTCCGACCTCGACCTCGAGCGCCACGTCGTCTGCGTCGGCGGTGATGCGGGTGACGGGCGTTGCGGGTGGGCCTGGCTGCCGGGCCAGCGAGACCGGCGCGGCATAGGGCCCGTCTTCCGCGAGCACGACCTCTCGCCCAGGCGCGAAGGCCGGGCTCAGGAGGTACGCCACGGCCTCGGCCTCCGGCAGCACCTTGGCGCCGGTGGTGACGTAGGCGCGAGGCAAGACGCGGCGCAGCTCGTAGACGACGGCCGGCACGCGCTCGTCGGCGCCGCGGATCCGGTCGAGCTGCGCCGGCGTCAGCTTGTCTGCGTCGATGACCAGGTACCGCACGCCGAAGACGCCGGCCAGGCCCGACAGCCACCGGTCTTGGTGGTTGCCGACCAGCGCGGCGTAGCGGTGCGAGATGGACGGCAGGTACGCCTGGCCGGTCGGCAGCCCCTCGAGCGCGTTGACGAGCGGGTAGACCGAGCGCTGGAACTGCTCCGCCATGGCGATGACCCACGGCGTGGTGGGCTGGGGCGCTGATTGCCCGTAGGCATAGCCGGTGCGGGCAACGCCGCCGGCCCGGAGCGTCTCGGCGATGGGGCTCCCGACGAGGGTGTCCCACGGCATGGTCAGCACCAGGTTCCAATGCGCCCAGGTGAGGTCTGCAGCGGCGCCGAGCGCGACGATGGCCCCCGCCCACCGAGGGCGGTGCCGCGCGGCCCACCTCGCGCCGAATATGGCGGGTACTCCGGTGAGCGCGGCCACCGGCGCCACCACGGCGCTTGCGAGCGCCCCGAGCACGAGGCCCGCCCAGGCCACCGCGCGGCCCGCGGTCACCAGGCGCACGAGGCGCTGCGCGCCCAGCCCCGAGAGCACGCACACCACCGCCATGAACGGGCCGATGGCCTTGGCGGGGAACTGAATCCCTTTCCAGCCGGGCGCGAAGCGGGACAAGAGGCCCCACGCCGGGGCGTCGCCTCCCGCAGCGACCACCACGCTGCCCAACATCAGCGCGCCCCAGGCCCAGCGCCGAGGCGTCGCCCGCAGCAGGCCCAGCGCCGCCAGCGCGAGCAGGAGCGGCCCGAGGTACACCGAGCTGAAGTAGACGGTGGTCGCGCTCTCCAGGTGCGGCGTGGGTGCGACGAGCTGCGCCCAGTGCGTCGGGCTGAAGTTCCAGTACTGCGAGGTGAAGAGCCCCTGGCCTTCGCGGCGCGGCGACTCGCGCAGGAGCGACAGCGTGGCGAGCCACTGCACCGCCGAGAGGCCACCGGCGAGCGCGCCCGAGGCCAGCGCCGCCGGCCACCGCCTGGGCGCCGCCAGCAGCGGCACCGACACGACGGCCGCGTAGAGGAGGATGAGGTCTCCCGACAGCACCATGTTGGCGACGGAGAGCGCCAGCACCACCACCGCCACGCGCGGTCGACGGCGGAGGTGAAGCGCGGCCCACCACGCCCAGGGCAAAGCGCTGGCACCGAGGGCGAACGCTGTCTGCTCCATGAGCGACAAGCCCCAGCCGCTCAACACCCAGGCGGTGAGCGACACCGCGGCGAAGGTCTGCCGAGCGCCGAGCGCGCGCGCCACCCGGTAACACCCCCACCCACCCACCACCGCGTTCCAGAACAACTGGAGGACGAAGCCGGCTCGAAACGGCAAAAGGAGGAGGAGCGAAGACGGGTGAAAAACGGTGGTGTTCGGTGCCGCCGCCAGGGGAACCCCGAAGCCGTCCCACGGCCACCAGGAGGGAATGTGCCCGGAGGAGAAGGCCTCGGCGATTCCCGCTTTGATGGGAATCTCGAACAGCAGGTAGTCCCGCATCACCGGGGCTTCGCCAGCCAAGAGGCCTCGGCAGACGAGCGCCAAGCCGAGCAGGACGGGGCCGATCAGCAGTGCGCGCGAGGACCAGCGGTGCATGCGCGGCCGCTCGTGACTACGCGCGGGCTTCGAGTCGGGGCAGCGTGCGCGTCACCGAGGCGGTCAGGTCGAGCGGCGCGCCCGAGGCCAGCGCGTCGTTGAGCGCCTCGAAGAGCGTGCCCACGTCGGCGCGAGACACCTTGGCGCCGGGGCCATCGCGCTCCAGCCGTTCGAGCGAGGCGTAGGCCAACATCAGCGCCAGGCCGGTGAAGCCGAGGTAGCCCGCCGGAGCGCCGCCGCGCTGGAGCGCCTGCACGTAGCGGTTGGCGTCGTCGAGGTCGCGCCGCGCCAGCGCCAGCACGTCGGCCCGGGTGACGTCGGGCGGCAGGTACACCCGGCCGTCGCGCGCGTCGTCGTTGGTATCGTTGAGAATGTTCACCAGCTGCAGGCCTTCGCCGAAGGCCACCATGCGGCGCTCGAGCTCGGCGGCCTCGGCGCGCAGCGACGGCGTGTCGTGGAGGAACACGTCGGTGAGCAGCTCTCCGACGATGCCGGCCACGAGGTAGCAGTAGTCGGTCAGGTCTTTGAGCGAGGTGAGGCGCAGCGAGCCGCGCGCGTCGGCCCGTGACACCACCGAGGCCATGCCGTCGCTCGTGCGCACCGCGTGTTTCACCAGAATCGCTCGCAGCGCAGGGGGCAGCTCGTCGAGCACCGCCAGCACGCCCGGCGTCAGGTCGAGCAGCTCGAGGTAGCCCGCGTGCGCCACCGGCGCCGGCGTGCGCCAGCTGGGGAGGAGGGCCTTCGACGCCTCCGCGGCATCGGCGCGCTGCAGCACCTCGGAGAACGCCCGGAGCGCCTCCAAGCGCTTCGCTTGCGGCCAGTCGGTGGCATCTTCGAACGTGTCGGCGATGCGAAACAGCAGGTACGCCACGCTCACCGCGCGCCGCGTCGGCTCCGGCAACAGGGGAATGGCCAGCGCGAAGGTTCGGCTGGTCTTCTGCAGCAAGTCGTCGAGATCCACCATGCGCCACCGCGCCTAGCTGAGGGCCTCCGGCGCTTCAACAGGCCCCGTGTTGGGTGACACATGTCAGAGATTGCCCCAGTCGGTGTTGCGCGGCGGCTGCGCTTTCGGCAAAGCGCGGTTCATGAAGGCTCCCGACGTGATCATCGTGGGTGGTGGGTTCGCAGGCCTCACCGCGGCGGCGGCGTTGTCGCGGCAAGGCGCGAGCGTCACCGTCTTCGAGCGAGCGCCCTCGTACGATCGGCAGTTCCGCGGCGAGCTGATCCACCCGCGCGGCGTGCGCGGCCTCGACGCCGTCGGCCTGGCGCAGCCGCTGTTCGACGGCGGCGGTATTCCGGTGAGGGGCTTCGCGGTGACGCCGGGCGCCGGGGCCGACGCCACGCTGCTCCCGTACCGCAGCGACAGCGGCCCGGGCATGGGCATCGATCACGAGCACATGGTGCTGACCATGCGGCGCGAGGTGGCGCGGCGCGCGGGCGTGCAGGTTGTCACCGGGCTGCGGGTGTCTGAGCTGCTCCGCGAGGGCCAGCGCGTCACGGGCGTCGAAGTCGAAGGCGGGGCGGTGCACCGGGCGTCTCTCGTGGTGCTGGCCGATGGGCGCCAGTCGAAGCTGCGCGCGCGGTTGGGCCTGGAGCCCGAGGTGACGCTCCTGTCCCACACCATCGCGTTTGGCGTCGAGGGCACGCCGCTGCCATGGGGGCTCCGCGGGCACGTGTTCCTCGGCGGGCCGGGGCCCATTCTCGCGTACCCGTACGGCGAGGGCCGGGTGCGCTTCTGCGTCGACGTGCCGCTCGGCGCCGCGAAGGGCAAAGCCGCCATCATCGAGTACCTGGTGGCCAAGGCGGCGCCGGTGGTGCCGCAGCCGCTGCGCGACGCGATGGAGGCCTCGCTCCGCACCCACGGCTTCGAGGGCTGCGCCAACCAATCGATTCAAACCCAGGCCTGCGCCGCGCCGGGCGTGGT
>JAEUJT010000484.1 GCA_016793525.1 Archangium sp.
CGCCTGCGTGCTCCGCGGAGACGAGACCCGCGACGACGGAGGGGAGCGCGATGCGGGCCCGAGCACCGGCGACGCCGGGTGCCCCGTGGCCAGCTGCCCGGTCGACTTCGACTGGAGCCGGTGGTCGACCCCTGACGTGACGCCGCCCGCCAGCGCGTACGCCGTGACGGCGGGAGTGGTGACCGACTCGGTGACGGGCTTGACGTGGCAGCGGGGCGCCGCGCTCTCGAACGACGGCGGGGTGTTGGCTTTTCCCTTCGTCGCGGCGGTTCAATACTGCGACGGGCTCACCATCGACGGCAGCACGGGCTGGCGGCTCCCCACGGTCGTCGAGCTGGTGTCCATCGTCAGCTACGGCGCATCGAGCCCCGCGGTGAACGTCGTCACCTTCCCGCAGACGGTTGGGCAACTGTACTGGTCTGCCACCGGGGCCACGGGCGCACCGGCCACCGGGTGGGTCGTCAACTTCGGCAGCGGAGCGACCAGCGCGGTGACGCTGAGCTCGGCCTGCCGCGTGCGGTGCGTGAAATGAGGGCCGGCGTGCGTCAACCCCTGGTCGTCTGCGTGGCGCTGCTGGCCTTCGCCGCCGAGGCGGGTGCCCCACCGGGCCGGTACACGCTGGAGGCCGAGCGGGTGCGCGACACCACCGCGTCGCTCACCTGGCAGCGCGCGGCCTCGGGGCCCATGGCCTTCAGCGACGCCCAGGCCGCGTGTGCGGGGGCGAGCCCCTCGGGGTGGCGGCTGCCGACCATCAAGGAGCTGCAGACCCTGGTGGACTACCGCGCCGTTCCGCCCGCGCCAGCCATCGACGCGGCGGCATTCCCGTCGACGCCGGGGGAGGCGTTCTGGTCATCGACGCCGCTCCTCGGCAGCGCCAGCACCGTGTGGGTGGTCGACTTCGCCACCGGCGTGACGGCCACCGCCGCCACCAGCGCCATGGGTCGCGTGCGCTGCGTGCGGTAGCCGCGAAGTGCGTCGAGGGCGCTCGGGCTACTGCACGACGGCGAGCACGTTGTCAGACGTTGTCCGCAGCAGGCGCGACAGCACGGCCGTCACTTCTTCCAGCTGGGAGCCGCGCGGCGCGTAGCTCAAGAAGCGCTTGTAGTGCGCGATGGCCTCGTCGTTTCGGCCGTAGGTCTGCGCGATGGAGCCCGCCAGCAGCGTCGCCCCCGGGTGTGTTGGGTCGAGGTCGAGGCTCGTCTCCACCAGCCGCCGAGCGTCGATGACTCGGCCCGCGTCGAACAGCTTGAGCGCGCGGGCGTACATCGCTGCAGATCGAGCGCGGTCTTTCGCCGACGGGCCGAGCGACGACGTCGAAGCCGGTACAGACGATTCGGCTTTGGGTGTTCCGCACTCGCGTCGAGCCGCCTCGGCTCTCGGCGCGAGGAGCAGCGCGATGACCACCAGCGAGAAGGAGCGCGAGCGAGCGAACATGGGTGTGTCTCCGTGCAGGTACGTCGAACCCATGAGCAACGCTCAGACCACGCGCCAACATTTTGATTCGGTTCAGTTTTATCGGAGGAAGTCGAGGTCAGCCCGACCTCGTGGGTGTTTTGCGACTCGGGTTCCTGGGCGGCGGGGTGGCCATGGCTCGCACGGCAGCACACCCGCGGAGACGAGCCGTCACCCGGTGACGTCGGCCTCGCGCCACTCGGCGGCTTCGGCGTCGCCCGGTCGGCCGATGAGGGCCTCGTTGGGTTGAAACGCGCCCTTGTAGACGAGCGACGCGCAGGCTTCGACGCGGTAGCCCAGGTACACGTATTGGCACCCCAGCTCGCGTGCGAGCTCGACGCAGCGCATGACGTTGCCGACGCCGGGAGAGAGCCGCGCGATGTCGGGGTGGTAGAAAAAGTACGCCGCGCTCACCGAGTTGGCGGTCAAGTCGACCAGGCTCAGCGCCACCAGCCGATCGCCGTCGTACCAGGCCACCTCTCGCCCGGTCGCCGAGGGGAAAGCGAACTGCGTGGCGTATTCCTCTTCGCTCAGGCTCGAGGGCTCCCAGCCGCGCGCATCTTCGCGGGTGCGGTGCCAGTCGACGTGCAGCGCCAGCCGCGCTTGGTCGAGGCTCGGCCGGTTGAGCTCGAGGCGAAACCGGCGGCTCCGCTTGAGCGCGCGGCGCTGGCTCTGCGTCGGTTGGAACCGGTGCACGTCGAGCCGCAGCGACACACACGCGCCGCACGCCGCGCACGCGGGCCTGAAGTACGCGGGCCCGAAGCGGCGCCACCCTCGCTGCAGCAGCGCGTCGAGCTCACCCGGCGTGACGTCGACCATCAACCGGTACTCCAGCGCGGCCTGCAGGTTGGGCAGGTACGAGCA
>JAEUJT010000485.1 GCA_016793525.1 Archangium sp.
AGCTCGAGGCAGTACATCGCGCGCGCGATGAGGGAGAGATCTTCCCTCAGGTGAAAGAAGCTCTGCTGCACGTCGGCCGCGTCGAGCCGGCTGGTGTCACCGCGGGTCTCCACCAGCTGAACGCGCAGCAGCGTGCCGGCCTCGAGCGCCCCCGCGAACCGCCGCTTCGACTTGCGCGCCCCCGCCGCAAACGCCGAGAGCCGCCCGTGCCCGCGGGTCAGCAGGGTGACGATTCGGTCGGCCTCGCCGAAGTCGACGGAGGACAAGACGATCGCGTCATCGGCGTAGCGCTCCACGAGCGACTCAACACCTGCCGCTCACGGCCGCAGCTGCGCCTTGAGCGTCGTGCACTGGTCCTTGAGGTCGTCGATGGTGGCCTTGGCCAGGCAGGTATCGAAGCTCTTCGCCGCGGCGGCCGCGTCACCCGACTTCGCCTGGCACACGCCCTCGCGCCGGTACGCGTCGGCCGCCTCGGGGCACGCCTCGCGGTACTTGCCGTACGCCTTACACGAATCGGCCAGCGAGCCCTGCTCTTCGTAGAACATGCCGAGCTGCAGGTGGCCGAGGCAGTACTTCGAGTTCAGCGAGACCGCCGCGCGGAGGTGCTCGAGGCCCTTGCGCACGTCGCCCTTCTTGTAGAGCGCCCAGCCCATGTTGCCGTGGGCGATGAACGTGCCGCCGTAGAGCACGTCGTTCAGCGCCAGCTCGTACTGGGCGATGGCCTCGTCGTAGCGGTGCTGGTCCATCAGCAGGTTGCCGTAGTTCACGCGCGCTTCGCTGAAGACGGGCTTGAGCTGCAGCGCCTTGCCGTACGCCGTCAGCGCCTCGTCGGTGCGGCCGAACGCGGTGTGCAGCAGCAGCGCCTTGAGGTGCCACGACTCCGCGTGTTCGGGGTTCGCCTTCAGCGCCGATTCGATCTCTTTGTACGACTCGCGCGGGCGCTCGACGAACACGTTCAGCGCCAGGTCGTAATGCGCCTGGGCCTCGACGCGATCGCGCTCACTCACGTGTGCGCACCCCACCACCGCCGCCAGCGCGAACGACGCGAACAGCTTGCCGAGGTTCAGCAGCGCGCTCGACTTACCGGTCGGGGGCTTCGCGCCGGCCGAGGCGAGGGTGTTCGGCTGCCCGAGCGCCATGCGCGGAGGCTCCCGTTGAAACACCGCCAGCTGCCGAATCATCGTCTCTTGCTCCTCGGGCGGGCGGCCCCGAAAATTCAGGTTGTCCATGATGAAGCC
The DNA here is from genome assembly GCA_016793525.1 of Archangium sp. The sequence continues at coordinate 1,239 of JAEUJT010000485.1, forward strand.
CATCGACTCGGTGAACCCGAGCGCCTCGGCTTCTTCAGACTGGTACTCGTCGGAGCCCACCGTGCCGTTCGACGGCACGTAGACCGCGCACTCGGCGCTTTCGCCCAGGTGCAGGTAGACAAACACCGCGAAGCCGCTCGGCCCCCGCAAGCCCACCACGTACGCCTGCGCGGGCCCCGCTTGCCGCCCCGGAACGGCGAGGTGGGGCTGGTTCAGTGATTGGTACAGCTGCACCACCTGGTCCTTCACGGCCGGCAGGCCCTTGAGGCGCTCGTCGATGGAGAACACGGAGGGAAGACCTCGTCGTCAGCGGGTGGTGAGCGCGAACTCTTGCGCCACGTCGTTCTGCTCGGCGGCGGTGCGGGTGAAGGTGATGAGCGGCTTCTCGATGATGACCTGATCTTCGGTCATCTTGCCCTCGCCGACGATGACGCGGAACACATTCGCCTTCGAGGTGCTCTGCGGCCCGTCGTCGGGGTGCACCAGCGCCTTCTTCGCCTGGAACACCACGGTGTTTTTTCCCGGCTTGAGCTGGCGGGAGACGTCGGTGACCAGCTGCTCATCGGCCGAGCGCACCGTGCGCAGGAAAGTGCCGTTGATGAAGATCTCCACGTCGTACTCAGCGACCCCGCCGCCGGTGCGCTCGGTCACCAAGAAGTACTTGCGGGTGATGATGCCCTCTTCGCGGGCGGTGGCCTCACCTTTGGCCGGCGGCACCGCCACCCGCTTCACCGCGTAGCCGGGCGCGTCGATGTGCACGTTGCCCTTCTCGTCGAGCTTCACGTTCACCTTGTCGAACTGCTGGTTCGCCAGCCCCTCGACGTTGATGCCGTTGACGTAGACGTCTGCGGCCCAGCCGGGAGCGGCCATGACGACGAGGAGCAGGAGCCACGCGCGCATACGGGTGCTTCGCATTTTTCCAAACCGTTGGCACGTTGGGAAAATTTCAAGTAGCGCCAGACGCATGTCTTTCTTCGAACGGCTCGGGTTGGCCCTGCGCATTCTCTTCGGAGGCGCCGCGCCCGCGCCGCCGGCCCCCGCCCTCCCCGCTCCCGTGGCAGCCCCCGCCGTCGAGGCGCCCCCGCCGCCCCCCGTGGCGGCGCTGCACCTGCTCGGGCTCCTCCAGCGCGAGGGCCGCTTCGTCGACTTCCTCCAAGACGACATCAGCCAGGCGGGTGACGCCGACATCGGAGCCGCCGCCCGCGTCGTGCACGAGGGCTGCCGCAAGGTGCTGAAGCAGTACTTCACTGTGGCTCCCGTCTCGAACGAGGCCGAGGGCGCGCCGGTGCAGGTCAACGCGGGCTACGACGCCAATCGCTTCCGCCTCACCGGCAACGTCACCGGACCCGGGCCGTGGAAGGGCGCCCTCCGCCACCACGGCTGGAGCGTGACCGCCGTCTCTCTCCCGCCCGCCCCCACCACCGTCGATGTGCACGTGCTGCACCCGGCCGAGCTCGACGTGTCATGAGCGCGCGCTTCACCGTCGGAATCGATCTCGGCACCACCCACTGCGCGGTGTCGTACATGCCGGCCTCCGCAACCGAGGGCCGTGGCGCGGGCCAAGCGGTGCTCCCGGTGCCGCAGGTCATCTCGCCGGGCTCGGTGGAAGCGCGGCCGCTGCTCCCCTCGTTTCTGTACTTGGCGAGCGCTGAGGAGTTCCCCGCCGGTGCGCTGGGTGTGCCGTGGAACGCGAAGTTGGGCGAAACGGTGGGC
>JAEUJT010000486.1 GCA_016793525.1 Archangium sp.
AGGCTTCGGCGCTACGGCGTGAAGACCCACCCGGCGCCGCGGTTGCCGTCGTCGAACGTGCCGCCCAGCACCACCGTGTGTTCATCGGGGCTCAGCGCCACCAGCCCCTGCCTCGCCGGCCCTGCTGCGCCGCTGCCGCGAAGCATTGGCTCGACCGCGCGCCACGCATCTCCTTCGCGCGAGAACCGCCAGGCCCCGCCGAGAAAGACGTCGGCGAAGTCTCCGCCCGCGAGCAGCCGCGCGCCGTCGAGGCTCAGGGCGACGCTGACGCCGAAGCGGCACGAGACGTTCGAGACGGCGAGCTTTGGGCCGTGCTGCACCCAGGCCCCGCTCGGCGACCAGGTGAACACCCAAACCGCGCCCACGTTGTTCCGGTCGGCCGGGCCGCCCACCACCACCGTCGAGCCGTCGCTGCTGATGCCCACGGCGGAGCCGAAGTCTGCCCGGCCCGACGCGTCATTGGGAGTCAGGCGAGCGCCGCGCTGAACCCAGCCAGCGGCGTCGCGCACGTACACGTGGGCGGTGCCGTGGTCGCCGTCTCGGGGCGCTCCGGCGATGAAGGCCGTGCCGTCGGCGCTCACCGCGACCGAGGTGCCCTGGTGGCCTCCGGTGTCGTTCGGGTCGAACAGCTTCGAGCCCTGTTGTCGCCAGGTCCCGCTGTCGTCGCGAATGAAGACCCAGCTCGCTCCGCGGCCACCGGTGTCGTTCGGGCCGCCGATGACCGCGGTACGCCCGTCGGCGCTGAGCGCCACGCTCCACCCGTACTCCGCGCTGGAGGTTGCGTCGCTGCCCGCCAGCTTTGGGCCCTGCTGCGCCCAGGCGCCGGCCTCGTCGCGCGAGTAGACCCAGGCGGCGCCCGTGGTGCCGTCAGCGCGGCCGCCGACGAGCGCGGTTCGACCGTCGGCGCTCACCGCCACGCTCCGCCCTTGCTCGGGGGAGCCGACGACGTCGTTGCCGACGAGCTTGGGGCGGGCCTGCGCCCACGTGCCAGCGTCGGTGGCCTCGAAGATCCACGCCGCACCCTGTCGAGCGGCGTCGCGAGCGGCGCCGATGATGACCGTTCGGCCGTCGGCGCTCACGGCGGGTGCACCAAACTCGGCCTGCCCCGCGAGATCGGTCGGCACGAGCTTGGGGCCCGCTTGGCGCGAGGCCGTCGCGGGCGCCTGCACCACAAACCGCTCGAGCGGGGTGGCTTGGCCCTCGGCCTGGAGCTCGATGCGGCCGGTGGTGGTGCCGGGCATCACCAGCGCCCGCAGCTCGGTCTGCGATCGGTGAAGCAGCAACGCCGAGGTGTCGCCGATGCGCACCGACGTGACGTGGTCGAGGCTCGCGCCGGTGAAGGTCAGCACGGTCCCGATGGGACCCCGGAGCGGCGCGGCGGTTGCCAGCGGCGGGCCGCGTGAGAGCCGATCGCCTTCACGACACACCTGTGTGGCGTCGCAGAACGAGGTGCTGGCGCAGTCGTCGTCGCTGGCGCAGAGAAACTCGAACGACGCGAGCGAAAGGGTCTGCCCGGGTACACACGCCGCGAGGGCCAGCATCAGCACCAGCCCGGTGGCGTCGCGCTCCGTGTCGCGCCCACTCATGAGTCCCGTGCACCTCTCCGCTTTGGTCAGGCTACGGGCAGGAGGCTGTCTTCTGCTGGAGCGCGCTGGGCTGACCGTTCGGCGCGCCACCGGCAACACTCGAGCCGGGGAGCGTGTACTGCGGGGCCGAGAGCACCGGGGTCGACGCCCCCGCGCACCACAGGCCGACCGATGGCCCACCCGCGCCGCCACCGCCGCGACCACCGGCGCCGCCGCAGCCGCCCAGACCACCGTTGCCGCCCGCGCCGCCATCGACATCGTTGGCTTGCTCGCCGAGCCCACCTTGGCCTGGCGCCGCGCTACACGCGCCGGTGGCGCCGAGCGCTCCAGCGCCGCCGGTGCCGCCCGCCGCCGCGTGGAAGGTGACGCCGTGGAGCGTGGGTGAGGCGTCGATGAGGAGGAGCGCGATGGAGGCGCCGCCGCCTTGGCCGCCGACGCCGCCGAGGCCACCGCAGCCGCCGCTTGCGCCGCCGCCGCCGCCGCCGCCGCGAGCGAGCGTCATCATGGAGTTGAAGTCATAGATCGCGCCGCCGCCACCCGCGCCGCCGCCGCCGACGCCGGGCGTGCCGTTGGTGCCGCCGAGCCCGCTGGCCGGGACCCAGCCGAACCCGGAGATGGAGCCAAGGGTGCCGCCCGCTGCGCCCATGGTTCCTCCGACGCCGTCAGCGCCGGCTTGCCCGGAGTTGCCAGGGACGCCGTTCAGGCCAGGACAGGGCGGGGTCATGCACGACACGCCAAGCCCACCCTCTCCGCCGAGGGACCCTTCGCCCGCGTCGCCGGAGAAGAGGTTGATCATGTCGCCGCCCAGGCCACCGGCGGTGCCGTGGGCCGAGGGTGGACCTCCGTCGGGGAAGCAGGAGACGACGCCGCCGAGCCCACCACCGCCGCCGCTCGCCCCCGCGGTTCCATCGCCGCCAGACACGCTGGGAATGGCGGGCGCCGTCGGAGCGCCGCTCGCGCCTGGTTGACCCGCCCCGGCTTGAAGATGCGTGCGCCGTATGACCGCGCCGGCGCCGGTGTTGGCCATCAGCAGCGCGATCGACGGTGTCCCGGCGGGGCCGGACGCACTCGGCGCCGTGACGTGGATGAAGTCGATCATCACCGTGCCGCCATCGACCGCGAGCACTCCGCCGTCGCCGAACACCTCGACGTACCCGGAGACGATGGGTTGCCCGCCGTCGCGCGCCCAGCCACGGCTCGACGCGTAGCCACCGAAGATGCGAGCGGTGCTGAAGACGAGGTTCTCGGCGTACGTGCCTTCGGCGACCAGCGTCTGCGCCTTGGCCGCTTGAATCGCGCGCATCACGGTCTTGTAGGGCGCCGCGATGGTGCCCTGGCCGGTGGTGTCGTTGCCGTTGACGGTGTCGACCACGGCCGCGCGGGAGAGATCTCCGTCGACCCCGTCGCAGTTGGTGTCGAGGCCCAGATCGTCGGGCTCGTCAGCCGAGGCGACGCAGCCAGCGTCGAACGGCCCCGCGTCGACGGCGGGGCCGGCGTCGACCACGGTGCCAGAGTCGACCGCGCTGCCCGCATCGACGGTCCCGCCCGCATCGGTGGAGCCAGCGTCGATGATGACGACGCCTGAGTCAGTCGCGCCTGCGTCGGCCGGCCCCGCATCGGGGGTCGCTCCGGCGTCTATCGCCCCGGCGTCGAAGGTCCCCGCATCAACTGGTGCTCCGGCGTCGGTTTCCGTTCCGGCGTCGGGCGCCTCGCCAGCGTCCATCTCGCCCGCGTCGACGTGTTCGCCTGCGTCGACGTGTTCGCCTGCGTCGGGCACCTCACCCGCGTCGGGTTCACCCGCATCGACCTCGACGCTCGAGGCGGGGCGGCAGAGGCGGTCGGCGCCGCAGACGTAGCCGTCTTGTTTGCACGAGCCATCGTCTTCGCACTGGAACGGCACGTCGGGGAGCTGGGCGCAGGTGCACCCGCTGACGATGAAGCTGCTGATGAGCCAGAGGCGAAGGTTCATCACTCGCGGCTCCAGAGGAAGCCGGCCAGGGCTCCCGTGACGCCGGCGCCGATGGCAGCGCCCAGCGCGATTGACAGCTGGGTGTTGGCGTCGCGCTGGAGCGTCTGCGCCTGTGAGTAGGTGAACGGGGACACGCCGTCAGGGGCACGCTCGAGGCGGGCCCGGGTGTTGAAGCCCATGCCTGCGAAGATGCCAGCGGTGGTCGCCGCGCCGACCGCAACCACGGTGGTGATGACTGCGGCCACGGGAACCGACTTCGAGTCGTCGGTGCCGATGATCACCGGCTGCTGGGGATCGGCCGGGCGCGGGGTCAGCGGGGTCTCCACCGGGCGATCGCTCACCGGCTTGGGCGCAACGGCCACCGGCTCGACGGGCTTCGGTTCCGGCTTGGGCTCTGGCTCGGCGGGCTTCGCCACGGGCTCCGGGCGTTTCGGCAACGTGCCCACCACGGCGGCGAGGCGCTTCAGCACCGGCGTCGACGCGGCCTTGAAGCGGGCCTTGGGGGTCTTCACGGTCTCCTTCTTCGCCAGCGCGCCGGTCGCTCCGGCGAGCAGCTCGAAGGTCACCGTGAGCGCGCCCTTCTTTTCAACCGTCTTCACCACCAGCAGGGCGTCGATCTTCGCAGCCTGGGCGGCGTTGGCGAAGCAGGCGGCATCTCCGCCGGTGAGGCACGCGGTGGCGGGCGCCTTGGGTCCGGCCGACTTCACGACGAGCTGCGATGCCGCCAACACCTCGGCGATGTCGTCTTTCAAGTTGCGGGAAGCGTCGTCTCCGCTCACCACCAGCACGGCTGCGGCCCAGGTGCTTGCGGGTAGCAGCGCGGCCATCACCAGGAGCGCTCGTCTCATGGCGTGACACTTCATCACGACTGGCAGGCAGTCGGAAATTCAGGAAAGCGGGGGTGCGCTGGCCGGCGCCGAGGCAGCCGCAGCCTTCTGAGCGCGCTCGAGCTTCCACCCGTGCACCATGAGCAGCCCGATGCCGGCGAGAATGGCGAGGTCGGCCACGTTGAACACGCCGCTGCGCAGCACCGTGCCGATGCCGACGTTCATGAAGTCGACGACCGCTCCACCGAAGCGGGCGCGATCGACCCAGTTGCTGGCGCCGCCGGAGACGATGAGCGCGTAGCCGATGACCTGGGGTCCATCGATGTCTTTGCCGAGCATGGTGTAGATGCTGATGCCCAGCAGCAGGCCGCCCACGCCGACCGTCAGCAGCGCGAAGCGCAACGCGTCGGGCAGCGAGGCGCCGAGCGACAAGAAGGCGCCGTCGTTGGTCACCCACTGAAGCCTGAAGATGTCGCCCAGGTACGAGGTGGGGGCGACGCCCTTGAGCGCGCTCGTGGCCCACACCTTGGTCGCTTGATCGATCGCGACGGAGAGGACCGTCACACCCATGAACACACCGAGTCGTACCGGGAGGCGCACGCCTCGCCCCTACCACGCTACGCTGCGTCCCGCGATGGATGCTCCACTGGCGCTGTTGGTGCTGCCCGACGCCACCCGCGTGGAGCACGAGCTGGTGCGCCGCAGCCGGGGTGGGCAGCTCGTCGACGCGCGCTCGGTGTGTACGCTGACGCAGCTGGTGCAGCAGTGCGCCGCTTCGGTGCCAGGCCACGCGGTGGCGACGACCGCGCTGGTTCGGGCGGCGGTCACGGCGGCGGCGCTCGAGAGCCACGACGAGGGGCTCCGGCACGCGGCGCACACACCAGACTTCGGCGCCTCGATGGAAGCGCTCCTCGGGCATGTCGTGTCGCAGGGGGCGACGCCTGCGGCGCTGCTGCAGGCGGCCGATCGCGCCAGCCCAAGCCTCCGCGGGCGGGCGGCGGCCGTGGCCCAGGTGTGGCGCGCGCGCGACGAGCGGTTGGCGGCGGTGGGCATGGTGCACCCCTCGTCGGTGCTGGCGCAGGCGCGGGCGGCGCTGGAGACGCAGGGTCTCCCTCTTTCCTACCGCCACCTGGAGCACGTCGAGGTGGCGCTCGTGCACGATCTGCCTCCCGCGCGGCTGGCGCTGGTGAAGGCGCTGGCCGACGCGTGCAGGAGGCAGCGCACCCGGTTTCGGCTGACCTGGTCGGGCGTGGGCCGTGACGACGTCGATCTCTTCGTGGCGCAGGCCGTGGCCACCATCGAAGCGGAGTGGGAGCTCGACGCCGATGGGCTGGAGCTGCTCCAGGCGACGACGCCGCTGGCGTGGGTGGCCGGAGAGGCTTTCGCCGACGAGCCGAGGCCCGCTGAGGCTCCGGCGTTGCGCGCCTTCGAAGCGGTGACCCCGCGCGACGAGGTGATGGAGGTGGCCGCGCGCGTGCGGCACCTGGTGAACGACGGCGTGGCCCCCGAGCGAATCGCGGTGGTGGGGCAGAACCTCGACACCGCGGCGCCGCTGATTGAAGAGGCCTTCGCCGCCGTTCGGGTGCCGGTGCGGGCTCGGGTGGAGGCGACGGTGCTCGCGAGCCCTCCGGCCCGGTTGGCGGCGTCGCTGGCGCGGCTCGATGACGAGGCGTTTCCCGCGAAGGCGGTCGCGCAGTGGCTCACCTCTCCGTGGGTTCGTGGCCCGGTGGCGTGTGCGGTCGACGCGACGGCGCGGCTCGCGGAGGCGGGTGTTCGTGACGACGCCATCGGCCGGGTCGGCGACGAAGGGGCCTATTCGGTGCGGCTCGGCGCGCTCCAGCGGAGGTTGCACGAGCGGGCGTCATTTTCCTCCAACCCGCGCTGGGCGAAGGCGGCCGCAGAGGTGGCGCAGGTCGCGGCCTCGGTGAAGGCGCTGCAGGTGGTGGCGCGCGGCATTCCCCGGCGGGGCACGCGAGCGGCCATGCTCGATGCGTGGTGGCGCGCGGTGCAGCTGACCGGCGTGGCGCGGAGTGGGCGACCGGCGTTCGAGCCGTACGACGGCGGGCTCCTCCACCGGCTGGAGACCCACGCGCTGGCGAGAGATGGCGCGGCGATCGACGCGTTGGCCACGGTGTACCGCGAGGCCCGAGAGGCGCTCGAGCAGACGCGGCTGGGCCAGCTGGTGGTGACGCGCCCCGCGTTCTCTCAGTGGCTC
>JAEUJT010000492.1 GCA_016793525.1 Archangium sp.
CAGGCCACGGACCTGCTCTTGGAGCTCCACGAGCTGCACGGCTTGCGCAGAGGCCAAGGCGCTCAGCTCGACTGGCGGTCGGCACGGCTCGCACTCGCGTGTCGGGCAGGGCGCCACGAAGGCCACAGGCGCTAGCGCGGCGTCGACGGCGCTCGTGGAGACGGGCGCGCGCACGCCGGCGGTCGGCGCGACTGCGCGCACGTCGATGGTCGGCGAGGCCTGGCGCGGTTCGTCGGAGTCCACGATGAGCCACACCGTGACTCCGCCGAGGAGCGCACCGACGACGAGTCCGAGGACGAGCGGCCGGGCCACGCGGCCGAAGAGGTTAGCCGTTCTTCAGCACGCCAGCGGCCTGCGACAGACGCTTGCGCAGCTGTGAAACGATGACCGTGAGGTACTCCAGCCGGTTCAGCACCCGGTAGTCGTCAGCGGCCTCGAGCAAGCGAATGGGCTTCGGCTTGTCGGCGCCGACGGCGTCGAGAATGTCGTTGAAGTGCGACTCGAGCTCGGCGACAGCGTCGAGGCCTTCACGGAGATCGTCCTCGAGGAAGTCGAGCATCACCGCCGCGTCTTCCCGCTGCGGCAAGAAGCGCTCGAGGCGCTGCACCGAGTCGGCGATGGCGTCGACCGATTGCGACAACACAGGGGCTTCGGCGTGGGCGGCAGGCATGTGGCGGACGCTACAGGCGCGATCAGGTCCGTCAATTTTTCCGGCAATCGCGCACGGTTTCGAACGTCGGAGTCGTCATGCCCGATCTCATGCGCGCCGCGGTCTACGAGCGGTACGGAGCCCCAGAGGTCGTGCTCGTCAAAGAGGTGGCCAAGCCCGCGCCCAAAGACGACGAGGTGCTCATTCGCGTGCGCGCCACCACGGTGACAGCCGCCGACTGGAGAGCCCGCTCACTCAACGCGCCCCTCGGCTTCGGGTTCATGATGCGGCTCGTCTTCGGCGTCACCGGCCCGCGAAAGACGATTCTGGGCACGGAGCTTGCCGGTGACGTCGAGGCCGTCGGAGCGAAGGTGACCGAGTTCAAGCCGGGCGACGCGGTGTTCGCGTACTGCGGCGCACACTTCGGAGCCCACGCCGAGTACATCTGCCTGCCGGCCAACAGCGCCATCGCCCTCAAACCCGCGAGCCTCGGCTACGACGAAGCGGCGGCGCTGTCGTTCGGAGGCGTGACGGCCATCGATTTCCTCGGCCGGGCCGAGCTGAAGCCGGGCGAGCGGGTGGTGGTCAATGGCGCGTCGGGCGCGGTCGGCTCCGCGGCGGTGCAGCTCGCCAAACACCAAGGGGCCCACGTCACCGGCGTGTGCAGCGGCGCCAACGTAGAGCTCGTGCGCTCCCTCGGCGCCGACGAGGTCATCGACTACACGCAGCGCGACTTCACCGAGGCCACCGCCGCGTACGACGTCATTCTCGACGCCGCCGGCACCGCGCCGTTCTCTCGCTGCGGCAAGTCCCTCAAGGAGGGCGGCCGGCTGCTGCTGGTGCTCGGCGCGTTGCCCGACATGCTCCACGGCGCCTGGGCCGGGTTCACGAGCAGCAAGCGCGTCTTCTCGGGGCCTTCTGGCGAGAGCGCGGAGGACTTGAAACGCCTCGCCGAGCTGGCCACCTCGGGCGCGTACAAGCCCCTCATCGAGCAGCGCTACCCGCTGGAGCGCATCGTCGACGCGCACCGCCTGGTCGACTCCGGCCGCAAGAAGGGCAACGTCGTCGTCACCACTTGAGGTTGCCCTTGTTCTCGGCCTTGCGCGAGCGATCGGGCCGCTGCACGGCGACCAGCGTCGCGCGCACCGTGCCGAGATCGATGGCCCCCAGCGCCGCCAAAGGCAATCGCTGCGCGTCATCGGAGATCCACACGTGCATCTCCCGCCGGGCGTCGGGAATGTCGAGCGGGGCCGCTTCACCAGCCAGGTGCCAGGCGTCGAACTCTCCGAGCGGCAGCGACACGTGCTCACGCGGCTGCACCGTGCCCCACACTCGCCAGATGCGGCGAATGCCGTAGACGTCGATGCACGCGGTCTTCCCCGGGGCCCAGTCGAGCTGGCGCAGCAGGTACATCGCCCCCGCCACGTCGGTGACGTCGTTGGCCCACTCCAGCTGGGCCTCGGCCGTGCGGCCATTCACCGTCGACTTGAGGAGCGCCGGTTTGCCCTTCGGGAAGCGCACGTCGGCGACGCGGTGCACCTCATTTTCGTACGCGTCTTCGAAGTACTTCGTCGGCCTCAACGTCTTCGCGTCGAGCGTGCTGAGCACCGTGCCGATCACCCGGCGGACCTTCGAGAAGAACGTATTTGTCTCGGCGTGCACCTCGATCGGCAGCGTGCCCTCGCGTGCCGGCAGCACCCGCATGGTCATGGTGCCGGCCTTGGCGCCCAGCGCGTCGAGCTCGTACGACAGCGTCTCGCCCGGGCCGAACGCGAACGGGGTGCGCGGCGCTCCAAGCGCAGTGCACTGCGCTTTGGTCGGCAGCGGCGTCTTCGGGGGCACGTACGGCGCTGCGGCGAGCACTCCCACCAGCGCGAGGAGCGGGGTCATGAAGGGTCCTCGGCGCCTGGCGCATACGTGACGGCGTCGATCGTCACAGCGCCCACCTTGAAGATCGCCTCGGCGCGAATCGGCAGGTGCCGCGCGTCGGTCGTGTAATAGATGAACATGTTGCCCTGCGTGGCGACGTTGCCGGTGAACTCGCCGTTGAAGCTCACCTTCCACGCGTCGAATGTGCCCAGCGGAGTCGTGATGGTCTCCCGCGCCTCCACCGCGGCGTGCATGACGTAGGTCGAGCGACCGGTGAACACGGGAATGTCGCGCGTCGCGCCGATACGAAAGTCGGCGGAGCGCATGTGAAAGCCCACGCTCGCCAGATCGTAGGTCTGCGGCATCACGTCGTATTCGATCTCGACCGGCCCATTGCCTTCTCGCTGCTTGGTGGCGAACGCTTTGAGCACCGCGTCATCGTAGCGGTAGCGCTCGCGCCAGCGCCTCCGGTTCTCATCGGCGTGCATCTCCGAGCCGATCGGTCGCTGCGACGTCGGGTCCCAATACGAGATGAACCGGTCGTTCACCTGAAACACAGAGGCGATTGACGTCGTCTGCCCGACGCACACCAGCGGCCACACCCGCTTGCCGTCGCGCTGGGTCGCCCAGCCGACCGTCACCTGCGCCACCCCGGTAGGAACCCCGAGAAACCGCACCTGGTAGCTCATCTGCTCCCCCGGGCCGAACCCTTGGACCTTGGTCGATGCCATCGCAACCACTGGAAACAAAAGAAAAAAAAGGCTTCGGCGCATGATGTGGCCCCTGGCGGCGATGTCGTGTGCTCTCTGGCATCAACGTCACAGCGGCCGGGCTATTCAGCGTCAGGGGGCATGGCGCGGAGGGGGCACTTCTCGATAAAGGAGGCCGCGTTTCCTTTTGGCGGTTGAAGGAGTGCCCGTGCTGCGTGTGATGACGATTCGAGCGACTGCCCTGTGTGTGGTGCTGTCGGTGTTGAGCGGTTGCCCGAACACCATCGAGCCACCTCCGCCGCCTCCGGCGAAGTTGAAGACGACGTACCGGGTGTTGTCGGGCGCTTCGATGGGCGCCATCGGCGCGACCTCGCTGGGCATGACGCACCCCGATCAGGTCGACGCCGTCGCCGGGTTGGGCGGCCCGCTCGACGCGGCGTTCTTCAACCACATGCTCGACGAGTTCATGATGACGGGCTTCTGCACCCGAGAGCAGCTCGAGGCCCAGCTCGAGGCCGACCCCTCGAAGCTCAACGATCCGGCGGTCATCGATCAGTGCGCGCGCATCGCGACCCCGGGCACCAAGTTCGAGCTGCCCAACGACTTCAACCACTGGCACGTCACGCTGCAGGGCGGCGGCTTCTTCCGCGACACCTACTGGCGCATGCTGAACGACCTCTCCCTCGCGTTCGGCAACATGATGACCGAAAACCCGGCGTCGGCCTTCGCTCCGCCCGGCGTCGACCCCCAGTCGGTGCGGGTGTTCGCGCCCGATTTCTGCACCAACCCCACTCGGGTTCGGCAGCTCTACAACGACGAGTACAACCCCGAGGGCAAGTACGACGCGATCACCTTCTGCGACGGCGAGCCGACCCTGTTCTTCTGCGCCAACACCAAAGAGCGGGTGAACTTCTGCAGCGACCCAGCGAACATTCTCAACCCGCTCCCGGTCGATCAGGAGCGCGCCTTCGCCGACCAGTACTGCCAGACCAAAGGCGGGGCGCTGGTCGCCGACGAAGACAACCACGGCCTCTACTGGCTCGACCACGCTGGCTACCGCGACCCCTGCCGCCAGCCCACCAAGGCCCAGGGCATGATGTTGGCCTTCGACTACAACCGCAACGGCCGCCGCGACTACGGCGAGCCGGTGGTGAACAACAGCCGCGAGCGCTGGAGCGACGTCGGCATCGACGGCTGCGCCAACACCTCTGAAGACGGCAAAGGCGGGTGCCTCGCCGCACCGAGCTCGAGCGGCGGAGACCCGAACCGCGACGACTACGACACCGACACCAACCCTACCGGCACCGAGCGCGACTGGATCTGGGAGCCCGGCGAGCCCTACCGCGACCTCGGCCTCGACGGCGTGGCCAACACCAACGACGTCGGCGAAGGCAACGGTCAGTACGACATGTCGACTGGCCGCCAGTCGTTGACGAAGTACGACGTGCGCACAAACTACCGCGCGATGGACGACGCCGGGCGGGCTCGGCTCTCGGTGTTCGTCGAGGGCGGCGTGCGCGATGTCTTCAACCTCGGGCTGCAGGGCAAACACGCGTACGGCGGCATCAAGGGCGTCTCTCCGCTGCCGGTCGGCGAATACCGGCAGTTCGTCGACCTGCCCGGCATGCTCGACCGGCGCCGCAACGCCTTCAACCCGTGGAACAACCGGTGGGGCCTCGTTCCGCGCAACCTGCTCATGTTCTACGGCGTCGAAGACGCGACCGACCAACAGCGTGTCGATGGCGACGGCGATCACGTCGGCACCGCGGAGCAGGCCGTCAACCGCTTCTCGGTGCTGTTCAACTGGTCTGCCCAGACCTGGCCCACGCTCGAGCGGCCCGTCACCGAACTCGGCGGCACCAGCGCCTCTGAGCGCCAGCGCGTGGAGTGGTACCAATCGGCGGTGCTCGGCGCGAAGTGGGAGTACTCCGTGGCGCTCCCGCCCGGCTACGACGACCCGCGCAACGCCGACAAGCGCTACCCGGTGGTGTACCTGCTCCACGGCTACGGCATGGAGCCCGAAGACTTCATGGCCACCGCGCTGGTGACCGACGCGTACGTCACCGACACCGACGTGAAGTTCCGGCCGATGATCTTCGTGTTCCCCAACGGGCGTTGCTGCTGGCTCAAGGCCGACGGGCAGCGCGACTGCCGCGAGAACGACGACCAGGGCCGCAACATCGACGAAGGCCAGGGCTGGGTGCGCGAGTGTGAGTCGGGCACCTTCTACGTCAACCGCAAGGGCTACACGCCGAACGATCAGACGCGGTACGGTGACGCGATGTTCGAGCTGTTCGAGCACATCGACGGCAAGTTCCGCACGATGCGCCCCGCCGAAGTCGAAGCGCGCTGAAAGGCTGTCATGTCTTCGAACTACGACCCGAGCGACGACGACGACAAGCCGAAGAAGGGCGCCGGCGACGGCACGTTGCTCAAAGACTTCGACTGCCCGGAGTGCAACGCGCACAACCCGTGCGACGAGAAGATCGACAAGCGGGGCGTCGACATTCGCTGCAATTACTGCGGCATCGAGTTCAAGGTGACGCTCACCGACGAAGGCCGCTTCAAGTTCAAGGAGCTGTAGCCGCCGCGGCCGGCTTGGGGCGCTCGCCGAAGAGCGCCGTGCCCACGCGCACCACCGTCGCGCCCTCTTCGATGGCCGCCTCGAAGTCGCCGGTGGTGCCCATCGAGAGCTCCTGCAGGCCCAGTGTCTTCGCCAGCGCTGCGAGCGCGCGGAAGTGCGGCCGCGGGTCGCCGTCGGGCGGCGGCAAGGTCATCAACCCCACCACGCGGAGCTGCGGCAGCGCGCGCACCTGCGCCACGAAGGCCTCGACCGCGCTGGGAGCGAGCCCGGCCTTCGACGCTTCTCCGCCGACGTTCACCTCGACGAAGCAGTCGAGCGGGGTGCCCTCGCGGCGATCGGCCAACGCCTGCGCCACCTCGAGCTTCTCGAGCGCGTGAAAGACGTGCGCGGCTTTGGCGATGTACTTCGCGTTTTTCGTCTGCACCGGGCCGATGGCGTGCCAGCGCAGCCCTTGGAGATCGGCGCACTCCACGTGTTTGTCGCGCAGCTCTTGGGCGTAGTTCTCTCCAAAGGCGCGCAGGCCGTTCGCGTAGGCGATGCGAATCGCCTCGACTGGTTGGCGCTTCGATACCGCGAGCAACTGCACGCTGGTGCGCGGTCGGTTGGCCTTGGTGCAGGCGGCGGCGATGCGCGCTTCGAGCTGCGCGAGGGTCGCGGGAAACGACGCGGCGTCGATCATCGTGGGCTCCAGGGGAAAGGCACTCCGGCGGTCTGCAGCAGCTCCACCGTCTCCGCCAGCGGGAGGCCAATGACACTCGTCGAACTGCCGGTGATGGCGGCGATGAACGCTGCCGCGCGCCCTTGGAGGCCATAGCCACCAGCCTTGTCTCGCCCTTCGCCGGTGCCGACGTACCAGGCGATCTCCTCGGCGCGGAGGGTGCGGAAACGCACCTCGGTCTCGATCACCAACGAGTGCAGTGCGGGGCCGGTGCTCACCGCCACGCCCGTCAGCACCGCGTGGGAGCGACCGGACAGCCGCTCCAACATGGCTCGGCCCTCCGCGTCGTCGGCCGGCTTGCCGAGGATGACGCCGTCGGCCACCACCGTGGTGTCGGCGGCCAGCACGACGGCCCCGGGGTTGGCGCGGGCGACGTGGGCCGCCTTCTGGCGCGCCAGCCGCTCGACGTAGACGCGCGGAGACTCACCGGCCACCGGCGTCTCATCGAGATCGGCCGGCGAGACGTCGAAGATCAACCCCAGCTGCGCGAGCAGCTCTCGCCGTCGAGGCGAGGCCGACGCGAGGATCAGCCGGCTCGTCACCCTTGGTCGATGACCCGGTCGAGGGCCTGCTGGTAGGTGGTCACGGTGCTGGCCTGCTTGAGCGACTTGAGGAACGCGTCGCGCACCTCGTACTGCTTGCCCTTGGTCGCCTCGAGCCGGAGCTGCGACTTCTGCTCGTTGAAGTTGGCGTCAGACGTCAGCTTGCGCTGATCGACGACCACCACCGCAAACGTGTCGCCCACGGTGAAGACCTGGTCGAGCAACCCAGCGTCGGTGCGCGCGAACACCGCCTTGTGCACGTCGGGCGCCGCGCCCAGCTGCGGAATCGAGTCGGTGCTGGAATTGAACTCGCCGGTCTCCTTGGCTTCGGGGGCCGACGACTCGGCGGCGAACGCGAGCTGGCTGTCTTTCGCGTCTTTGGCGGCCGGGAACAGGTCGACCAACTTCTTGCCGGCCTTCGCGTCGGCCAGCGCCTTCTGGGCCGCGGTCTGCGCCAGCGTCTTGGCCTTCTCTTTGGTCACGAGCTGGGTGGCGAGCTCGGTGCGCACCGCGTCGAACGGCTTCACCTCGGCCGGCTTCTTGTCTTCGATGGTGCCGAGCAGGTAGCCGACGGGCGTCTCCACCGGCAGCGTCACGTCGCCCGGCGAGAGCGAAAACACCAGGTCGGCGAAGGCGCTGGGCAGGCGGTAGCGGTCGACGTAGCCGAGGTCTCCGCCCTTGGTGCGGGTCTCGAGATCTTCGGAGAACGACGACGCAATTTCAGCGAACGGCTTCTTGTTGTCGACCAGCTCCTTGCGGAGGTTCTCGATGCGCTGCTTCACCTCGGCCTTTTTCTCGGCCGGGTCGTCTTTCGACACCTTGAGGAGGATCTGCCGAACGTGCGCCTGCTCTGGCGTGGTGAAGCTTGCCTTCTGCGCCTCGTAGGCGGCCTTGAGATCGGCCTCGTGCGCGGCGGCCCACGCGGTCACCTCGGCCGGCTTCGGCGCGGGCACCTTGCTGGCGAACATCACCGGGCTGAAGCGTACGAAGGTCGCGTTCGCCGAGTTGCCTTCTTTCAGGTAGCGGGCCTTGACCTCGTCGTCGCTCACGACCGCGGTCGACTCGACGAGCTGCATCATGCGCTGCGCGGAGATCTGCCGGCGCAACTTCGCTTCGTAGGCGACCTCGGTGGTGCCCTCGTAGCTGCGAATGATGTCTTGGTAGCGCTCGAAGTCGAACGCGCCGTCTTTGTTCTGGAACTCGGGCTGCTTGAGCAGCAGCGCGCGCAGGTCTTCATCGCTCGCCGCCAACCCGCGGGCCTCGGCCGCCTGGGCCAGCAGCTCGGTGTTGACGAGCATGTCGAGCACCTGGGTGTGCATGCCGAACTGCTTCGCGAACTCGGGCGGGAGGCCGCGCTGCCGCAGCTCCGCGAGCTGGCCGCCGTAGGCCCGCGCGAAGTCTTTGAGCGGAATGTCGGTGCCGTTGACCGTGGCCACTTTCTCGGCCGAGGGCAGATCTTTTCCGATGCGGTCGCAGCCTTGCGAGCCGGGCCCCCACTGGAGAGCGAACAGAATCGCCAGGGCGAAGATGAAGACGTACGACGACAGGCGTTGTGTTTGGGTGGAATTGCTCATGGGTTTCCAGCGGTTGGCGAAAGCGAAGCCTTGACCTGTAGGATCCGCGACCACAACATGCAAGCGGTTTGGCCCCTCGTCACCTGGCGCGTGAATGTTCTCGTTTCTGAAGCGATGGCGTGAACCCTTGATCGTCGCCGCGCTGCTCATCGCGCCCCTGTCGAGTTACTTGTCGAACGGCCACCGCGGCCGAGATCCGAACTTCATCGATCGCGCGCTGCTGGGCCTGTCGTGGCCGGTGCAGGCGTCGTTGACCGGGGTGGTGCAGCAGTCGGTGGCGCTGGTGCAGGGGTACATCGCGCTCCGCGGGGCGCACGACGAGGCGCTGGCCTGTGAAGCGCGCCTGGCCGAGGCCCACGCCGAGCGAAACGCGCTGCGCGAAGCGGCCGCAGAGAACGTGCGGCTGAAACAGGCGCTGGGCTACGTCGAAGGCTCCGTCGACTCGGAGATCATGGCCCGCATCATCGGCCTCAACCCGTCGGCGCAGTTTCTCTCGGTGCGCATCGATCGCGGAGAGAATGACGGGGTGCGCGTCGGTATGCCGGTCGTGACGCCCGAGGGCGTGCTGGGGCAGGTGGTGCGCGCGACGGGAGGCTCGGCCGACGTGATGTTGCTCACCGATCAAGCGAGCCGGGTGGGCGCGGTGATTCAACGCACGCGGCGCCGCGCGACGGTGACCGGGAGCGGCGACGGGCGCGAGCTGACCCTCGACTTCGTGCGCCGTGAAG
>JAEUJT010000001.1 GCA_016793525.1 Archangium sp.
GCCATCTGCGCCCGATGGACCTGTAGGTCCCGTCGTGCCAGTCGCGCCAGTCGCGCCAGTCGCTCCCGTCGCGCTCGCGGAGCCCGCAGGACCGGTCGGGCCAGCAGGCCCGGTGGGGCCGATGGAGCCGGGCGAGCCTGAGCTGCCGGGGGCACCGTTGCATGCGAACGTGCTGCCCGAATCAAGCGCGAACTCCGTGCCGCCATACAGACAATCAGAATCGCCTGCCATGAGCGCGTACATCGTGATGCTCTCGCCAGGAGGACCGGATACGCCCGCATCGCCCGGCGCTCCCGTCGCCCCCGTGACACCCGGCGCGCCCATCGCCCCGGGCGGCCCAACGATAGGCTCTGGAGCGGGACCGACACATGCTCCGACGACGAAAGCAACGCTGACTGCGCCGACCCGCATGTTCACAAAAGCCCCCTCCCAAACAACTGCAACCGCGAGAAATTCGAGCGTAGCACCTTTCTCACCTCCGTCTCGCTTCATGTTCCACCTTCACACGCCGCGAGGGGGCGCTGGCGCCGAAGCCCGCGCTGCACGTTCGAGCACGATGTCGAAGCGAAACGCGTGTTGCCGCCATACCCTCCCGCGGCGCGCGCCCTCTCGACTTCGTCATTTTGCGCCCTTCGCGAAGCGCTTCGTTCGTGCCGAGCGGTTCCGACAGCGCGGGGGCCTCACTCGACGACGAAACTCGCCGCGATGACGACCGCGCTCTCTCAAGCCCCGCGTTCTCACTGAGGCGGTCGCCCGGGGTTGCACCGCGTCAACGTAGGCGGCTCATTCGATGAAGGTGTTTTGTGCGGGCGCGGAATGCCTCCGATGGCCACGCAGCGCTGAACGAATCACCTCGATGACGTCTCGGGGTTCAGCCTCGTGCAGCGATGTCAGCGGTGAAGACCGGGTCATGGGTTGGCTTGTCGCCTGTCGCGCTCGGCTCCGGTGTGACGAGCAGGCGAAAGGCGCGGTGCGGCGTCACCGTGTCGAGCGTGCCTTCGAGGTTGCTGTTCACCCGGAGCGCCCCGACGTTCTGCGGCTCCCCGTTCTGCGGCACCACCCAGACGACGTAGACCGACGCATCTGGCGCGATTCGCGCGGGCGCCGCCAGCCGCATCACGGCCACCTGCACCGCCGTGTTCCCATTGGCGCCGTTCGACGTCTTCACTGTCCCTTCGCTCGACGGGACCCCGGGGGACGCTTTCAGCGACTGCGTCGTGGAGCAGGCGGCGGCACCAAGCAGAGCTGCAATCACAACGAAGGCACGCGTCGAAGTTTTCATGACGGGCGGAGAAGCAACATGTGTACCGCTGAGCGGCTCCCCGGTACCGAACCGCTTCACGTGTGCCGTGGCGCCTCGCTGGGGCGAAAGCGCGTGGCCTATGTGGGTGAAGCCGCTGGCGTCGGCACCGCGATCTTCGGAGCGGAGGGGTCCATCATGTAGTGCGGCGACATGATCTGCACGTTGGCCTCGTTGAACGCGTCGAGCACATGCTGTTGGAGCTCGGCGGCCAGCTCTTCACGCAGCCCCGAGCCGCGCATCGCCACCACCAGTCTGTACACCACGTAGAAGTCTTCGAGGCTCGACGTCAGCACGCGGGGCGCGGGGGTTGGAGCCACCGTCGGGGTGCGGCGCGCGCCTTCCAGCAAGAGGGCCTCAATCTGCTGCCAGCTGGTGTCGTAGCCGATGCTGACTTGCACCTGCACCATCACGTCGCGCGTCTCGCGGGTGAAGTTGGTGATGCTCGTCGAGAGCACGGCGGTGTTGGGCAGCACGATCTCCTCGCCCATCGCCGTGAGGAGCCGGGTGGTGAACATGCCAACCCCCGTCACCCGCCCCGCCACCTCGCCGATGCGCACCTGATCGCCCACCGACATCGCGTGGGTGTAGATGAGAATCAACCCGCTGGCGGCCTGCCCGATGGTCGACGAGCCGCCCAACGACACCATCAAGCCGATCAGCACCGACAGGCCCTTGAAGGCCTCGGTCTGGCTGCCCGGCAGATAGGGGTACGCCATGGCCAGCGCGAAGAGCACCAGTACCAGGGTCGACATCTTGCGGGTGATGGACGCGGTCTCGGGCGTCAGCCAACTCGTCGTCCACCGGCCCAGCTCGACCTGGCGGAAGAACACCGCGAGGACCCGCGTGCCTGACCACGTCAGCCAGATGATGAGGGCCACCACCAGCAGATCTGGTACGGCCGACGCGATGGTCAGCGCCATCTGGCCCACGAGAGACAGCAGCACGTCTTGCAGCCGTTCACCCCAGGGCTGCGTGTAACCGAACTGCGAAAGCCCGAACGCCACCCACTCGACGACCAGCACCAGGCCCGCAAGCGTCGCTGCCAACCGCACGAGGCCCGCCGCCACCATCGCGACGGTCGGCCACTGCACCACCGAGAGCGGGCCGACGCGGAATGAGCCCGTTCGCGCGCCGAGCCGACGCACGATGAGCCCAAGCAGCCAGCGTCGCCCCCACAGCACCAGGCCCAGCAGCAGCAGCCCGACGATCGTTGCCACCCCGAATGCGATCGCGCCCCTCGTCACGCTCGCCAGCTCGGTCTGTGCCCGGCTGGCCTGCAGCGCCGCCGCGAGATCAGCGCGCGCTCTCTCGGCGACGACCTCGAGCGAGAGGCCAGCCTCCGGGTCGAGGTCGCCCGGCTGCAGCGAGAAGATCGGCCGGTCGTTCAACGCCACGGTGATACCAATGGCCTCGGCGCGCGCCGTCACCACCGGCACCTCGGCCACGAGCAACGCCTCGTGCAGTCGACGCTCGGCAGCCCGGACGCGCGCCGGTGGTGCCACGTCGAGGTACGACGAACGCAGCGTCACCACGTCACGGTTAAAAAACCGCAGCGTCGCTGGAGCCTCGGCATGCGCTGCTTCGCTGAGGAAGAGAACCGGGAGCCACCACCAGACGCGCATCGTCTCCACAGTCAACCTGCGGCGCCGAGCAACTCAACTTTCTGGCGGAGGCACGACTGGCGGCTTCGCGCCAAGACGCCTCGATGGGGCGAAAGCGCGTCTTCGAGCGGGGGGGAGTTGTGTACTGTTCGCCCATGCGATGGACAGCCTGGAACCCAGTTCACGGTGAGACGCGACGGTTTCACGAGCTCCTCACACCCGCGACGTACCATCGCCGCTCACACGCGGTGGCGCCCGCTCGACCGATTCGTTCCCGCCGGAGAGCTCGAACAGCTGCGTTCTGGGCCGTTGGCGCCGACTGACGTGAGGCACCCTGTGGACGTGCGGCGTTTTGTGGCCATGCTTCTCCTCACGGCGGCGGGAGGCGGAGCGGCCTGGGCAGGAGGTCGAGCGCGCATGGGCGGCACGTTGTCGGTCGCCGCAGTGTCGAGGAGCGCCACGCCAACGTCCCCAGAGACGCCGGTGGAGGCCGCGCTCTTCGCCCTCTCGCACACACCGCTCTGCCGACTCGCCGTGCCCTCGCGCCCGACGCCGACGACGGTGGTGCTCTCCACCTCCGCACCAGCGGAGGTCGCCGCCGCCCTCGAGGCCGTGCGCACCGGCACGTCGCCGTACCGCGCGCTTCTCTCGGCAGTGAAGCGCGTGACGCCCGCTGCCGGCCGCGTGGAGCTCACGCTCGATGGCCCAGCGCCTGAGCTCGAAGCGGTGCTTTGCCACCCCGCGCTCTCCGTCTCGGTGGCACCCTTCGTCGAGGGCCGCGCGAACGTACAGCACCCCGCCGGTCGGCCGTTCGTCGACGGCGTCACCGTGCAACTCACTGTGGCCAGCGCCGCGGACCGCCTCGTCTCGCAGCGCCGGGCCCACGTCGTGCTCGGGGTCGGAGGGAACGACGGCGGGCCGCTGGCCTTCGCCACCTACCTCCGCGTGGCACCCGACGCCCCGGCCGGCCTGCGTACCGCGCTCGAGGCGAGCATCGACCGCGCCGAGCTCACCCGCTTCTTCGTGCGCGCTCCGGCCCAGCCACTGCACGGCGTGCTGCCGCCATCGCTCGGAGGCCCCGCCACCGCCCAGGCCCGCCCACCACGCCCGCCGCGCCCGCCGGCGGAGGTCACCGTCACGCTGGCGTTCGACGACACCAACGACGACCACCGCGCCATCGCCCAGAAGCTCCAGGTGAAGTTGCAGCCGCTGGGGTTCCGAGTTTCGCTGGTCCCCGTCGCGCGGGGTGCGCGTGCCAGCTCCGCGCTGTCGCTGCAGACGTTGGTGCTCCCGCCGGCACCTGGCCCAGCGCTCGACCTCATCCGCGCCGTGGCCGGAGACGCAGACGGGCAATCATTGCTGCCGCTGTGCCTCCAGGGGCTCGCGCTCACCGCCGCGCCCGACGTGCGGAGGCTGACGCGCGACGACTACGGCATT
>JAEUJT010000023.1 GCA_016793525.1 Archangium sp.
CCAGCGATTTCGCCTGACGGCCCGGGGCACGGAGGCGGCGGCGCTGTGGAAGGCGAAGCTGACCCAGGTGCGCGGCGAGGGCAAGTCGGCCTTCGACTCGGCGCTGGCCACGTGGGCGACCGAATACAAAGTGCGCCCCGATGACGCGGCCTTCTTGAGCGAGCTGTCTGACCAGCCGCTCCGCCTCGAAGACGTCACCAAGGCCGTGGCCGACACCGGCGCCTCGCGCGACGCGGTGAAGCAAGCGCTCGAACGGCTGTACGACGCGGGCTTGATGGAATCGGCGCTGCCGACGTGATGCTGACGCTGGGCTGATGCGCTGACGCTGGGCTGATGCGCTGACGCTGGGCAAATGAAACGACTCAGCTCTTCGCTTTGAGCTGCGCCTCGAGGCGCGCCACCTTCGCCCGGAGTGAGGCCGCGGCTTCGATGGCCGTTTCGGCCTGCATCAGCTTCTTCTTCAGGTTCGCGTTTTCGGTCTTCAACGTGTCCAGCGCGGCGCTCGACGGAGCCGCGGCGCTGGCAGGCGTGGCGGCGGGCATCGAGCCGGTCTTCGCCTTGAGCTCGGTCAGTTGCTTCTTCAGCCCGGTCTCCGAGCTCTGCGTCGCGGCCAGCAGCTGCTTCAAGCTCTCTTCACCATTCTTCGCCGCCGCCAGCTCTTCGCGCTGAGCCTCCGCTTCGGCCTCGAGCAGCGTCACCCGCTTGGCCAGCTCGTTGGCACGCGCGTCGGAACCGCTGCGTGCCGAGGAGAGCTGCGCCCGGTGCTCATCGGCTTCTGCCTGGAGCGCCTCGTAGCGTTGGGTCAGCTCGAAGAACTTGGCTTCGGCGGCCTTGGTGCGCGCGTCGCCGCCGCCGCGGGCCGAGGCGATCTCCATGCGCTGCTCGTCGGCCTCAGCCTGGAGGAGCTCGATGCGCTTGGTGAGCTCGGTGACCTTGGCCTCGGCGGCTTTCACCCGCGAGTCGGCGGCGCTGGTGGCGGTCTTCGCCTGCTGCTCGAGGCGGGTGGCCATCTCCTTGGCCCGCGCTTCAGCTTGTTTCGCCCGCGCCTCGTTCTGCACCGCCCTGGTTTCGGAGGCCTTCAGCTTCTCCGCGACGTCTTTGAGCTTGTTGTCAGACTGCGCGACGCGCAGCTCGACCGCGCGGCGCAGCTCGCTCTGTTCTTGCGCTTCGGACGTCGCGGTCTTCAGCTTGGCGGCGATGTCGGCCAGCTTCTCCTCGAGCCGCTGGGCGATGACGCCGCCCTCGTCGGCACCGCTGCGGGCGGCGGCCAACTCGGCCTCGAGCTCGTTGACCCGGGCCTCGGCCTTCTCCATCGCCTGCTGCGCGGCTTCGGCAGAGCCCTGATTCTCTGCGGCGCGGGTCTCTGCTTCGGTCTGCCTCGACGACGCCTCGTCGAGCTTGGTCTCGAGCTCGCGCCGCAGCTGCTCCACCTCGTCGCGCGAGGCCTTCAGCTGCTCCTGGAGCGAGGTGAGGTTGCCGCGCGCCACGCCCTGGCTCTCGCGCAGCTGGGCCTCGAGCTGCTCGATGCGTGAGGCGCCGTCGGTCCGCTCCGCTTCGAGGGCGGTCTCCAGCTCGGTGACCTTGGCCTGGGCCTGGCTCGCCTTGGCGACGGCTTCGGCCAACCCCTGCTCGGCCTGCTGAATGCGCTGCGAGGTCTCGTCGAGAGAGCTCTTCGACCACTCCTGCTCGCTCTCGAGCGCCGACAGCTTGCCTTCGGCCTCAGCGAGCTTCGCTTGGAGGTCGGCCAGCTGCTGCTCGAGCTCGGTCTCCCGCGCGCCCTTGCTTTGGACGTCGGCCTCGAGCTGTTCCTTGCTCGCCTGCAGCGCGGCTTTCTCAGCGTTGGCTGCCTCGAGGTCGCTTTTGACGATCTCGAGCTCCTGCGACATGGCGAGCGCGCGCTCCGCCAGCTCTTGGTTCTCGTCGCCGAGCGTCTGGAGCTGCCCGCCGCCTTCGCTCAACCGGTTCGCGAGGTCGGTGACGCGATCTTGCGCCGCGCTGAGCGCCTCTTTGGCGCCGCTGAGCTCCGCGACGAGCTGCCCACGGAGCCGGCGCTCTTCGGTCAGCTGGGTGAGCTGGTCGGCGAAGCGAGACTCGCCATCGTGGAGGCGGGCCGCGAGCTCGTTGCGCTGCGACTCGGCGGTTGCCAGGTGCACCGCCATCTCCTGGAGCTGGCGCTCGTTCGCGTCACCGCGGACGGTGTCTTTCTCCAGCATCTCCTGGAGCGCGGCGATCTGCTGCGGGTACTGCGCCGCCACCTGCAGCTCAGCCACCGCCACCTGGAGCTGCTGCTGCATCTGCATCGCGACGACGCGGAGCTGCTGGGCCTCGATGTCGACGGCGCCGTAGAGCGAACGCGCGCGGGCCAGCGCCTCGTCTTTGCCTTTGACGATGTTGCGAAACGCCTTGAGCTTCTCTTCGACGTCGGCGCCAGCGGGGAGGCGCGGCTCGGGGGGCTCCTGGAACGGGTCTCCACCGGGGGCCGGCCGCTGCACCATGCCCGGGAGCGCGGGGAGCGCGACGGCGGGCCTCGGCGCAGAAGGCGGAGGAGGCACCGGAATCGCGGCGGTGCGCTTGGGCAGCGGCGGCGGGAGCGGTGGAGGCGCGGCAGGAGCAGCGCGCGGGGCCGGTGTGGAACGATTTGCCGCCGGGTACCCATTGGTGGCCGGCTTGGCCGGGGCGAACGGGCCCGTCGCAGGCCGGGGCGGCTGCGCAAAGAGCGGCTCGTCTTCTTCGTTGAGGGTCTCGTCCAGCTCGAAGAGCCCCTCTTCGGCCTCATTGACTGCCATGGAACGTGGGGAGTGTACCCCCCTTCTCCTACCTACGCGATGATTGCGCCGGGCGGTTGGCGGGTGCACCGTAGGCACATGCCTTCACGCTTCACGCTTCCCAACGGACTGACGGTCGTCTGCCACCCCAACCATGCCGCGCGGGTGGTGGCGTTTCAGGTGTGGGTGAACGTCGGGAGCGCCGATGAGACCCCCGACGAAGTGGGCCTGGCACACCTGCACGAGCACATGCTCTTCAAGGGCACGCCGACGCGGGGGCCGGGTGAGATCGCCCACGGCGTCGAGGCCCACGGCGGCGAGATCAACGCGTGGACCAGCTACGACAACACCGTCTACCACGTGGTCATCGCCACCCCGTTCGCGCGCCACGGGCTGGAGGTGCTGGCCGATGCGGTGCGGCACTCCACCTTCGACGCCGACGAGCTGGCGCGGGAGATCGAGGTGGTCTGCGAGGAGATCAAGCGCAGCCTCGACGTGCCCAGCCGCCGCGCGTCGAAGGCGCTGTTCGCCGAGTCGTTCCCCACGCACCCGTACGGGCGGCCGGTCATCGGCTTCGAAGCGCAGGTGCGCGCTCACACCCGGGCTGGCGTGCTGGCCTTCTACGAGAAGCACTACGCGCCGCAGAACATGGTGCTCTCCATCGTCGGAGATCTCGACGAAGCCACCGCGCGCGAGTGGGCCGACGCGACCTTCGGCGGAGACTGGGGCCGCCCTGGCCAGCCCCGCCCTCCGCGCCCGGTGGAAGCGCCGCGAACCCGAGCCACCGCGCGCGTCACCGTCGAGGAGGTGAAAGAAGCGTACGTGCACCTCGCGTTTCCCATTCCCTCGGTGTCGCACCCCGATACGCCGGCGCTCGACGTGCTGGCGATGGTGCTGGGCCAGGGCGACGCGTCTCGCCTGACGTTGGAGGTGAAGCGCGCCCGAGGGCTGGTGCGCGACATCTCCGCGTGGGCCTACACCCCGAACGACGCGGGCATCTTCGCGATCTCGCTCACCACCACCCAGGAGCGCGTGGCCGACGCTTTCGACGCGGCGCTGCGCGAGGTGTGCACGGTGACGCAGGGCGAAGTCGATGGTGAAGAGCTCGCCACCGCCAAGTCGTGGGTCGAAGCAGAGGCCGTGTACCAGCGCGAGACGATGCAGGGCATGGCGCGCAAGCTGGGCTACTACGAGGCCGCGGCCGGCGGGCTCGAGCGCGAAGCGCTGTACGACGAGGCGGTGCAGAAGGTGACTCCGGCGCAGCTGCGCGAGGTGGCGTCGCGCTACCTCACGCTCGATCGCGCGGTGGTGTCGGCGCTGGTGCCTCCGGGCACGCCATTCGATTCGGAGCGGGCGCTGCGCGGCCTCCGCGAGGCCTCGGCGCACCCGACTCGGCCTGCGCTTCGAGTCACGGGCTACACCGCGCCCTCCAAGCTTCACTCGAAGGCGACGGCGAAACCGGGGCTGACGGTGTCGACGCTCTCCTCGGGCGCGACGGTCATCGTGCGAGAAGAGCGCGCGGTGCCGTTGGTCTCGGTGCGCGGCGCGTGGCAGGGCGGGCTCCGCTATGAGACAGCAGCACACAACGGGCTGACCGCGCTGGCCTCGCGTACGTGGGCGAAAAACACCGCCACCCTCGACCCGGAGCAGCTGGCGCGGCTGCTCGACAGGCTCGGCGGCTCGCTCTCGGCGGTGGCGGGCCGGAGCTCGATGAACCTGCGCAGCGACTTCTTGGCCAAACACCTCGCTCGGGGCTTCGAGCTCTTCGCCGAGGTGGCGACGGCGCCGGTCTTCGCCGAGGCCGAGGTGCAACGGGAGCGCACGTTGATGCTCCACGACATCGCGTCGCGCGACGACCGCCCCGCCTCGCTGGTGTTCGACCTGTTCTCGAAGACGCTGTTCCAGGCCCACCCCTACCGGCTGCACCAAGGTGGAGAGCGCAACTCGGTCGAAGGGCTGACCGCGGAGATGTTGGCCTCGTACCACCGCGGGTGGCTGCACCCGTCGCAGCTGACGCTGGCGGTGGTCGGCGATGTCGACACCGACGACGTCCTCTCGCGCGCGGAGGCGGCGTTCGGTACCCGCGCCGATGCGAAGGCCCCCCCGGTGATTCCGTCGGAGCCTCCGCAGGTCTCCCGGCGCGCGGCGATGCGGCCAGCGGTGAAGGCGCAGACGCACCTGATGTTGGGCTTTCACGGCGCGCGGGTGAGCGACTCGTGGACCCGGGCGCTGGAGGTGCTGACCACGGTGCTCTCAGGCCAGAGCGGCCGACTCTTCATCGAGCTGCGAGACAAACGGTCGATGGCGTACAGCGTCTCGGCGATGTCGGTCGAGGGTGTCGACCCCGGGTTCTTCGCGGTGTCGATGGCCACCAGCCCAGAGAAGGTCGACGACGCCTTGGCGGGCATTCGGCTCGAGCTGCAGCGGGTGTGTGACGACCACATCTCCCCGACGGAGCTGAAGCGGGCGCAGCGGTACCTCATCGGGACGCACGAGATCGGCCTCCAGCGGAACGGAGCCCGGGCCGGAGTGGCGGCGCTCGACGCCCTGTACGGGTTGGGCGCCGACCGCTTCACCCGGTACGAGGAGGAGATCGGCTCGGTGACGATCGACGCGGTGCGCGACGTGGCGCGGCGAATCATCGACTTCGAGCGCGAGACGGTGGCCGTGGTAGGACCCGCGCGCGCATGAGACGTCTGCTCCTGCTGTTCGCGGTGGCTGCTGGCTGCACGTTGCTGACGCCCTTCGACCCCGAAGGGCTGCCGTGCGACGCGTCGGCCCCGCCCGCGTTTCGCTGCTTGCTCGATGGCGGGTATGTCTGTGTGCCGAGCGAGCTCTTCGACGCCGGCGTGTGCATGCGCGGCGATGCGGGAATCATCACCGATGGTGGCGCGCGCGATGCGGGCTCCGTCGATGCCGGCCGAATGGACTCGGGCGTGGCCGATGCGGGCCGTTCCGACTCCGGTGTTGTCGACTCGGGAACGCTCGACTCCGGAACCTTCGATGCGGGCTCGAGCGACGCGGGCTTCTGTGATGCGGGCACGGGCGACGGCGGCTGCTAACGCAGCGTCAGTCGTGGTCGGTCTCGGGCAGCAGCCGCCAACTGATCAACCAAATGACAGTGCCGAGCGCGAGCGCAGCGGGTGCGAGCCACAGCGCGGCGTGCAGGCTTGAATGATCTGAGATGAACCCGACCACCGACGGGCTGATCGCGTCGCCCAGCAGGTGAGTGATCAGCACCGTGAGGCTCACCGCCCGAGGGCGCAGCGGGCTGGGCACCGCGTTGATCAACAGGGCGTTGATCGGGCCGTTGTAGCTCCAGGCGAAGAACTGGCCGACCGCGAGAAAAGCGATCGCCGCCGCCTTGCCGGGGATCAATAAGGTCATCGCGGCGCAGATCGTCGCGGGGATCATCGC
>JAEUJT010000051.1 GCA_016793525.1 Archangium sp.
GTTCACGCCCACGACGCCACCGGCAAAGAGGTCGCTCGCGCGCTGCTGGCGGCCTGCGACGAGCAGCCGAACATCACCTTCCTGCAGCACACCGCCGGTATCGATCTCATTCGCGCCAACGGCCGGGTGGCCGGCGTCTACGCGCTGCTCGAAGACGGCAGCATCGACGCGGTGCTGGGTCGGGTGACCGTGCTCGCCACCGGCGGCGCT
Source organism: Archangium sp. (assembly GCA_016793525.1). The sequence continues at coordinate 211 of JAEUJT010000051.1, forward strand.
GGCAAGGTGTACCTGTACACGACCAACCCCGACGTCGCGACCGGCGACGGTGTGGCCATGGCGTACCGGGCGGGCGCACAGATCGCGAACATGGAGTTCTACCAGTTCCACCCGACCTGCCTCTTTCACCCCGACGCGAAGAACTTTCTCATCTCCGAGGCGCTGCGCGGTGAAGGCGGGCGGCTGCGGCTGCGCTCGACCGGCGAGCGCTTCATGGCCCGGTACCACCCGCAGGCCGAGCTCGCTCCGCGCGACGTGGTGGCGCGCGCCATCGACGCCGAGCTCAAGCGCACCGGCGACGAGTGCGTGCACCTCGACATGACCCACCTGGGCAAGGCGTTCCTCGTCGAGCACTTCCCGACCATCTACGCGACATGCCGCGAGTTCGGCATCGACATCGGCGCGCAGCCGATTCCCGTGGTGCCGGCGGCGCACTACATGTGCGGCGGCGTCGTCACCGACACGTTCGGCAAGACCTCACTCCCCGGGCTCTACGCCATTGGCGAGGTGGCCTGCACGGGGCTCCACGGCGCGAACCGCCTGGCCTCGAATTCCCTGCTCGAGGGGCTGGTCTTCGGTCACCGCGCGGCGTTCTCCGTCATCGAAGAGCTGAAGCACGCTCCCAAGCCCGGCGCGGTCAAAGACTGGGACACCGGCGCCGCGGGGCCGTCGCACGAGATGGTCGTCGTCAGCCACAACTGGGACGAGCTGCGCCGGCTGATGTGGAACTACGTCGGCATCGTGCGCACGGGGAAGCGTCTGGCCCGCGCCCACCGCCGGCTCCAACTCCTCCGCGACGAGATCCGCGAGTACTACTGGTCGTTCATGGTGACCCGCGACGTCATCGAGCTGCGCAACATCGCCGACGTGGCGCACCTCATCGTCGCCTGCGCCAGCCGGAGAGCCGAAAGCCGAGGCCTCCACTACACCCTCGACTACCCCGCGCTCGACGACGCGAACTGGCTCAAGCCCACCGTCGTCGATCGCGTCATGCTCGACGGCATCGGCGCTCCGTAAGTCTATTGAATGGAGATTGTTGCCCGATCAGCCTGATCGGCCAACGCCCCGTGTGCTGGGCGGAATTCGCCGATTCCTGATCGGCGCGCCCGAGCATTGACGTGGAATCGGACAATTCCACCTCAGTTACTGCCTGAAAAAAGGTCAGCTGGTCGATGTTCGACCGAGCTTCGAGCATGACTGCGATCAAAATGTCTCGTTTTGTGGTTGACATCGCCATTGAGTATCGCCTATTCAGCAGCACCCATTGAAAATGGACCATTCAATGGAAAAGCGACGACCGTGGACATTCTGAAGCCCGAAGAGATCGATCGAATCGAGCGCGACTACGCGGCGGGGATTCCCGCGCGGGTCATCGTCGAGATCTTCCGGCCGCGCGGCGTTCGGCTCTCCCAGGCGACGTTTCAGAAGTACGTGCAGGCGGGGTTGCTGCCGCGCAGTCGGCGCGTGGGCCGCAAGGGCAAGCACCGCGGCAGCCAGGGGCTGTACCCGGTCGAGGCGGTGCGACGCATCAACGCCATCAAGAAGATGATGGCCGAGGGGCACACGCTCGGCGACATCAAGCACTCCTTCGTCTTCTTCAAGAACCAGCTCGACGCGATCGAGCGCGAGCTCGGGGGCGTGCTCGACGGGTTCGAAGGGCAGCTCACCGAGCGCACCTGGGGGCCGGAGCACCGGCTCGAGCTCGAGGGGCAGCTGTCAGGTCTGCGCGCGCGCGCGCGTGAATTGGTGCGGGAGCTGTCTCGGTTGGGCAGCGCGGTCACCGCGCAGCGGAGTGACACGGCAGTCGAGGCCTATTGGTAGCGGTCGTTTCTATTCAGTGGAGGGGCATATGAACGCAGAAGTGAAAGAGGAGCTCCCGGTGCTTCGGTCTGATCCGCTGGCCGAACAGGCCGACGATCGCAAGCGGTCGAAGACCATGTCGCGCAAAGAAATGGCGCGCGAGCTGCGCCGCCGCCGGGCGCTCAACCTGGTCGACCCCGAAGAGGCCGAGCTGCTGTCGGAGCTGTCGACCAACCGCCCGAAGACCCGCGCCGACTGCGTGAGCAGCCCGCGCCCCTGCGTCTTCGTCAGCTGCAAGTACAACCTGTATCTCGACGTGAACCCGGAGACGGGCTCGATCAAGCTCAACTTCCCCGACAAAGAAATCTTCGAGCTCGAGTACACCTGCGCGCTCGACGTCGCGGAAAAGGGCGGCATCACGCTCGAAGAAGTGGGCGAGATCATGAACCTCACCCGCGAGCGCATTCGCCAGGTCGAGACGCGCGGCCTCGAGAAGGTGCGCACCGCCACCGAAGCCGAGCCGAAGCGCCCTCGCTGACAGGTGAACATCATTCTTTGACCGCCTGGGGGCCGGTTGCTAGAGGCTCCTCGGTGTTTGCCCTGCTGAGCGTGTCGGACAAACGAGGCCTCGTTCCGTTCGCGCAAGGTCTCGTTCGCCTTGGTTTTTCTCTCCTTTCGACCGGTGGAACCCTCGACGCCTTGAAGGCGGCGGGCCTCGCCGCCACCAAGGTCGCCGAGCACACCGGGAGCCCCGAAATTCTCGGCGGGCGGGTGAAGACGCTGCACCCGAAGATCCACGGCGGTTTGCTGGCGCGCCTCGAGGTGCCGAGCGATGTGAGCGAGCTCGCGGCCAATGGCATCGCCCCGATTTCAGTGCTGGCCGTGAACCTGTACCCCTTCCGCGAGACGGTGGCGGCCGGGGCGTCGCGCGAGGCGATCATCGAAAACATCGACATCGGCGGCCCGGCCATGGTGCGCGCGGCGGCGAAAAACGCGGCCCACGTCACGGTGGTGGTCGACCCCGATGATTACCCGCGCGTGCTCGAGGAGCTGGCGGCCGGTGTGAGCGCGTCGACCCGCGAGGCGTTGCGCCGAAAGGCCTTCGCGCACACCGCGGCGTACGACGCGTCGATCTCGAGCTGGCTGCAGTCGGCGACCGAAGATCCGTTCCCCGACGAGCTGACCGTGCCCCTGCGCAAGGTGCAGACGCTGCGCTACGGCGAAAACCCGCACCAGCGTGGCGCGCTGTACCGTGCCCACCGCGCGCCCGTCGAGGCGAGCGTGGCCTTCGCGACGCTGCTGCAGGGCAAAGAGCTCTCGTACAACAACGTGCTCGATCTCGACGCGGCCTTGGGTCTGATGGTCGAGCTGTCAGAAGCGCCGGGTGCGGTGGTGGTGAAGCACACCACGCCGTGTGGGGTGGCCCTCGACGAGTCGCTCGAGGCGGCCTACCGGCGCGCGCGGGCCATTGACGAGACGTCGGCCTTCGGCGGCATCGTGGCCTTGAACCGCGAGCTCGACGCCGCCACCGCCCGAGCGCTCACCGAGACCTTTCTCGAGTGCGTGATCGCGCCGCGGGTGTCGGCCGAGGCCCGCACCATTTTGGCCGAGAAGAAGAACTTGCGGGTGCTGGAGACCGGGAACGCCACGTTGGTGCCAGGCGCCCAACTCGATGTGCGCAGCGTCTCCGGCGGAGCCCTGGTGATGGATCGCGACGCCGTGGAGCCCGTGACGGAGTGGAAGGTCGTGACCAAGCGCACACCTTCAGCCGACGAGCTCAAGGCGCTGCGCTTCGCGTGGCGGGTGTGCAAACACGTGAAGAGCAACGCCATCGTGTTCGCCGAGCCGAAAGGTCTCCTCGCCGTTGGAGGAGGGCAGACAAGCCGCATCGATTCGGCGAAGATCGCCGCTGGTCGAGGAGCAGAGCGACTGCGAGGGTCGGCGGTGGCGTCAGACGCGTTTTTCCCTTTTCGTGACGGCGTTGATGCGCTGGCGGCTGCAGGTGCGCGAAGCGTCGTTCAGCCAGGTGGTTCCGTTCGTGACGCCGAGGTGATCGCGGCGGCTGACGAGCACGGCCTGGCCATGGTGTTCACTGGCGTTCGGCACTTCAGACACTGAGCATGCGCATCGTTTGCCAAAAATGTTCTGCGGCGTACGCCATCGACGACAAGTTCGTCACGGCCAAAGGCGTTCGCGCCCAGTGCCCGCGCTGCCGCACCCTTCAGCTGGTGAAGAAAGACGATGCCGGGGCTGCCGCGGCGGCTTCGCCCGCGTCACCGTTCGCGCTCGACGCGCCACCACCACCTCCGAAGCCCGCAGCGGCCCCCGCCTCGGGTGGGTTCGATTTTGGGCAGCTGGCCGCAGCGCCGGCGCCCGCAGCCAAGGCCTCGGCACCGCCGGCGCCCTTCGCGTTCGACTTCTCCGCGCCGCCTCCGCCGGGCCCTGGCGCAGGCGGGTTCGCCCCGCCACCACCAGCGCCTGCGGGAGCCGCGATGCCGTTCGACTTTGGAGCCCCGCCGCCTCCGCCGGGCTCTTCAAAGCCGTCGACGTCTGGCGTGTTCGCCGCGCCCGGGCCGGCGGGCTTCTCGTCGTCCCCGTCGAATGCGGGGGGCTCGCCGTTCGACTTCGGCGCGCCGCCGCCGACGGGGCCGATGTCGATCCCTCCGCCCGCGCCGAGCGCGCCGGCCTTCGGGGCCCCTGCCGCCTCCGACATCAAGTGCCGGAGCTGCGGCAAGGCGCTGTCTGATCCGTTCGACCAAGCGCTGGGGACCTGCGACGACTGCCGGAGCAAGCAAACCGAGAACATCGGCGCGCCGCCGCCCGACACCGACGCTGGCCGGGTGGAGCGGGTCGACACCAGCGCGATCGTGGCGCGCATGACGTCGCCGAAGCCGTCGGTGACGTTGCCGCCGTCGGCGTCCTCTCCGTCATCGGCGTCGAGCGCCGCGGAGCTGAGCTCGGTGCGCACGGCCCGCCGCAGCGGGGCGCCAGTCGAAGGCCGCGGCAAGCTGATCGCGATGGTGGTGCTGGGCCTCGCGGTGGTGGGCGGCGGCGGCGCGTTTCTGGCGACGAACAAGCCGTGGGAAAAAAAGCGCCCCACACTCGTGGTGAAGAGCCCCACGCCCGCCGCGCTGAAGAAGCCGGTCGAGGCGGTGGTTCAGACCTGGCGCATGAACTACCCCGAGCTCGACGGAGCAGCCGCCAAACAAGCCGACGGCTACGTGTCGAACGGCGAAGACCTGCTGTCGCGCGACACCACGAGCGCGTACCTCGAGGCCGAAGAGGAGTTTCAGAAAGCGCTGGTGGTCGACTCGTCGAACGATCGCGCCATCGCCGGTTGGGTGTTGGCGCTCGCCTTCGGGCGCGGCGGGCAGGTCGACGATCAGACCGCCAAAGCGGCGGAGTCGATGCTGTCGGGCGCGGAGCAGCGCTCGGGCACGCCCCGGCTCTACGTGGCCCACGCGCACTTCTTGATCGCGCGCAACGGCAACACCAACGACATTCAGGTGCTGGCCGAGCGCGGCAAGAACAGCCCGAGCAACGGCGACAAGGCGCTGGCGGCGATGGCGCTGGGCCAGTCGATGCTCGGCAAGAACGAAGCGCTGGCCGGGCAGGCGTTCGCCGAGGCGCTGCGGCTCGACCCGAAGCTGAAGCGCGGCTACTTCTTCCAGGCTCGGCTGTCGGCGTCGGCGGGTCGATACAAAGAGGCCGCCGACAGCCTGGAGAAGCGGCTCGAGCTCGACGCAGATCAGTGGGAAGCGGCCGAAGAGCTGGCCAGGCTCTACGTCGACGTCGGTGAGGTGCCCAAAGCGAAGAAGGTGCTCGAAGCGGCGGTGAAGGCGGCCCCGCGCAACGCGCGCGCGCGAATCGGCCTGGCCACCTTGGGGTACCAGCACGCCGGTGAGGCGGGCGCCGCGATCGAAGCCTTGAGCTCGCTGGTGCAGAACAAAGATCTGGCCAAGCGAGACCTGTCAGACGCGTACGTGCACCTCTCGGGAGCGTACCGCGTGGCGGGCGACGCGCAGAAGTCGGCCGAGGCCGCCGATCAGGCGCTCGAGCTCAACCCTGAGTCGGTGCCGGCCAAGCTGCAGCACTTCTTCTCGATGATGGAGAAGAACGTCACCTCGCAGGCGCGCATCGACCTCGACGCGATCAAGGGCAAGCTGAACGACCCGCAGATCGACAACTTGCTCGAGGGGCGGCTCCTGGTGGCGCTTGGTCGCTACGACGAGGCGGCTACCTTGCTGTCGAAGGTGCACGAGGCCGACGCCCGGCGTGCCGACGCGCTGTTGTTGGCCGGCGCCGCCGCTGCCCGGGCCAAACAAGACGGGCGCGCGTGGGAGTTCTGCCTCAAGCGCGGCGTTCGGCTCGACCCGCTCGCGACGCCCGGAGGCGCGATGAGCCCACTGTTCTTCCGCGCGGCCGACGTGCTGCGGCCGGCGACCGGGGCGTACGCGTCGCTCAACCCGGGCGGTGATGAAGACCCGAACCCGGAGCTGTGTGAAGGCCTGGTGGCCTGGTTCTCCGACGATCTGCTCTCGGCCGATCGGCGCTTTGCGCGCGTCAACGCCATCGATGCCAAAAACGCCGAGGCCTTCGCGTACCGGGGGCTGATCGCGCTCCGCCGCAAAGACCCTGCGGGGGCGGTGAAGTTCGGCAGCCGCGCCGTCGGCGCCAGCCGCACCAACGGGCTCGCCCACTACACCTCGGCGGTCGCGCTGCTGGCCTCGGGCAAGGTTGATGCGGCGAAGCCCCAAGCGACGCAGGCCGGCCAGCTCGCCGCGTGGATCTCCGCTCCCCGCGTGGTGATCGCCGACATCGAGGCCCGTCAGAAGAACCTCGATGAGGCGCGCCGGCTGCTGACCACCGTGCTGCTGTCGGACCCCAGCTACCGCGAGGCGAAGCGGGTGCTGTACAAGCACGCGCTGTGAAGGTGCTCTTGCTGGGCGGAGGCGCGCGCGAGCATGCCCTCGCGTGGAAGCTGCGGCAGAGCCCGCGCCTCGACACCTTGCTCTGCGCTCCAGGCAACCCCGGCATCGCCGCTCTGGCGGAGTGCGTAGCCATCGACAGTGCGTCACCCGCGGCGGTGGTCGAGCTGGCACGGGCGAGGGGCATCGAGCTGGTGGTGGTCGGGCCCGAGGCGCCCCTGGTGGCCGGCGTGGGTGACGCGCTGCGCGCCGCGGGCATCGCGGTCTTCGGCCCCAGCGCGGCGGCGGCACGCATCGAAGGCTCGAAGGCGTTCGCCAAAGAGGTGATGCACGCGGCGGGGGTGCCCACGGCGCGCTCCGAGACGTTCGACGACGCCGAGGCGGCGGCCGCGCGCGCGCTCACCTGGGGGCCGGTGGTGGTGAAGGCCGACGGCCTGGCGGCGGGCAAAGGTGTGGTGGTGGCCGACTCCGGCGCGGCGGCGGCCGAGGCGTGCCGGGCGCTCGCGGCGCTGCCCGGCGGCTCGCGGCTGGTGTTGGAGGAACGGCTGACGGGCCCTGAGTTGAGCGTCATCGCGCTGTGCGACGGCGAGCGGCACGCGCTCCTGGCCCCGGCGCAAGATCACAAGCGGCTCCTCGAAGGCGATCAGGGGCCGAACACCGGGGGCATGGGGGCCTATGCTCCGGCTCGGCTGCTCGACGACTCGGCGCTGGCCGAGGTGAGCCGCACGATCATCGCCCCGACGCTGCGTGAGCTCGCCTCCCGTGGCACGCCGTTTCGGGGGGCGCTCTTCGCGGGGCTGATGCTGACGCCCAACGGCCCGCGGGTGCTCGAGTTCAATGCCCGGCTCGGCGACCCGGAGACGCAGGTGCTGATGCTCCAGCTCGACGAAGATCTGCTGCCGCTGGTGCATGCCTGCGCGACGGGCTCGCTCGCGGCGCGGCCGCTGCGGCAGAAAGCGGGAGTCTCGGTGGCGGTCGTGTTGGCGGCGGAGGGCTACCCCGAGTCGCCGAAGTCGGGCGCGGTGATCTCCGGCCTCGAGGCCTCGGGCGCCACGGTGTTCCACGCCGGCACGCGGAGCATCGAGGGCGCGCTGCAGGTGTCTGGTGGGCGGGTGCTGTCGGTGTGCGCTTCGGGAGCCACGGTGGGTGAGGCCCGGGCGCAGGCCTACGCCGCGGCCGAGCGCATTCACTTTCAGGGCAAGCAGCTGCGCCGTGACATCGGTGCGGGCGCGCCGCGAGGGTCGTGAGCCGTGCTCCGGCGCTACCTGTGGAAGGAGATTCTCACCCCCTTCTTGGCGTGGTCGGCGCTGCTCTGCGTGCTGCTGTTCGTGATGGCCTTTCTGCGCGGCACCGACTTTCTGCTCGGGAGCGCGGTGACCGTCGGCGATTACGCCCGGTTCCTCTCCGCGCTGCTGCCGCAGTTCCTGGTGCAGGCCATTCCCATCGCGCTGATGCTGTCGATCCTCACTGGGCTGGGGCGGCTCTCCGAAGATCGTGAGCTGATCGCGATGCAGGCGCTGGGCATCGCGCCGTCGGCGTTCATGTGGGCGCCGTTGGCGCTGGGCCTGGCGCTGTCGGGTGTGCTGGCGGTGCTGGCCTCGACGCTCCAGCCGTGGGGCATGGCGACGCTGCGGCAGGTGGCGCAAGACATCATTCGCCGCAACCTGGTCACCGACATTCGCAGCGG
>JAEUJT010000444.1 GCA_016793525.1 Archangium sp.
GTACAGAGGCAGCGGCGTCGACGAGCCGGTCAACCCAAGGAACGTCGTCTCCACCTCGAAGCGCGTCGTCGCCCCGAACGTCATCTCGACGGCCGACAGGTCGCCAGCGCTGAAGGTGAGCGCCGGGTTGTGCCGAAACCGAATTGCCTCGTCGGCCACCGGCCCATCTCCTCCGATTCGCGCGGCGCCAGCGGTCAACCGCTCCATCAACGCCACGAAGCGAAAGAAGCCGAGCGCGTTGGCCCAGGCCATTCCCTCGTCGAGAGAGCCTACTGCAGTTGCCTGGTCCCGATGGTCAACGGCCATGTGAACTCCGACTGTGACGGCAGGGCCTTCAGCGTGAGCTCCGCGAAGGAATTCATGGTGACGAAAGAACCGAACAGCGCGTTGAGAACGCTGCCAAACAAATACACGTCTCCGAGCGACGCGAAGCTCTTCTCCTCGAGCTCGAGAAGAAGTCGCGTGCCTTGCACCGGCGCGCCGCGGAAGAGCCGTCGAATGGGAGATGCCTGTATTTTTCGAATGGCGTCGACGCGCACCGTGTTTGCGCGCGCCACCGAGACGTCACCGAACACCTGCAGGTTGTACAGCTCGAGGAACCCGCGCAACGCCTGCTCATCGACGAGCGTGCGCTGCATCACCGACAGGTGCGAAATGAGCCGCCACAGCACCTCCGTGCCCAACGGCGCTGGAATCGGCTGCGTCGCCGGCGTGATGTTCTTGACCTTCGCCCCCGCAGGCAACGAGCCTCGGCCCTTATTGATGTCACCGAGCCCGACGCGCCCAGCGAGCAGCCGGTTGGTGCAGGTGAGGTCGATCGAAAACACCTCTTCGCCGAGAAACGGCCTCGTCTCGAGTGGAGAGCCGACCACCAACGTCGTATCGGAGCCGAGGTCGAGCACCGAGCGCGACCGCCTCAACTGATAAAACGCCCGCGCCTTCTTCTGCTGGAGGTGCGGGAAGAACCCGAACGGCTGGTACGTGGTGCGCTCACCGCGCCGCACGCCGACCACCTCGTCGACGGAAAACACCTCGGCGTGTTGTGGCGTCATCGCCGCCGGGCGAATGAAGAGCTCTTGGCCCCCGACCGTCTGCCGGAGGGGGTCAGCTGAGGTGGAGAACAAATTGACGACCGGCACGCACGAAAGCCGAAACGACTCGGGGCTGAGCGAGCCAGCGAAAATCGGCATGTCGTTGAGCAGAAACGTCAGCTCGAAACTGTCGTCAGGCAAGGGGCCCACCTTCTCCAGCCCATGCACGTCGACGAAGAGAAACTTCTGCGGGAACGAGAAGTACTCCAGCACCCGCGCGTACCCGAGCGGCACCAGCGAAGGCCACGGGAACAGCGTGTTGTCGTCGCGGAACCCGGGGAGCGCCACGGCATCAGCGGGCAGCCGGAGGAGCTCCTTCCCAGACTTGTCACGCAACGACACACCTCGGCACTGATGCTTCAATGACAAGAGAAGCGCCGAAGCGTTCGACAAATCACCATGTAAATACAACCGCAAGGGCACGGACAGCGCCGTCGGCCGCGCGGGCTCCGTCGTTTCGATCGACAACCGAAGCTCGACCGACGACGAACTCATGCGCATCGTCTGCGCCCGAGACAACGTGAGCGGCATCACGTGTGCGTCGTCGGTCGTTCGGAAATGACAGACGGTGCCCTCGACGGGTGTGCTCGAGAGCTCCGTCCCGCGGGGGATGCGCACCGGGCCGCGGAGGTTTCGAACTGGGACCGAGAACTCGACGACGGCGCACGACGGCACCGGCCGGAGGTAGTGTGGAATCAACAGCTGAGCGAGCTCGTGCGAAAGCTCGGGAACTGCGTCTTGAACGCGCTCTTGAATTCGCGCGGTGAGAAATGCGAACCCCTCGAGGAGCCGCTCGACGTCAGGGTCGGTGCTGCGCTCAGACAACAACGGCGCCAACGTCGGGTGGGCAGCGCTGAAGGCGCGCCCAATGTCACGGAGATAGGCCAGCTCGCTCTGGTAGAACTTGCTGAACATGCGTGGCCGATTCTTGCGTTGAAGACGTTATCGGAGACCAGCCGACCACACGTTGATGCGCCCGCCGGGAGCGAACTCGGTTCGGAACTTGATGGTTGTGTTCTTCTCGTTGACGAGCTGCGCCGACACCTCAAACCGAACGACCAACGGAGTGTCGTCTGGCACGTGGCGAACCATGACGTTCTTGAGTCGCGGCTCGTACGCCAAGATGGTTGCTCGAATGGCCTGGGTCAGCGTCATCGACGACCCGGGAAAATCGTGCACCAAGTCTGTGAAATCGGGCACGCCCATTCCAGGCACAGTCGCTGCTGAACCGGTTCTCATGTTCAGCAGCGACTGCAAATGTTTCAAGACCGATTCGACGACATCAGACCTTCGTGCGGGCTCTTTCGTACTGATGCGTGAAAGGAGGCCTCGAGTCGCCATGACTTACGAAGGTGATGGCGTGGCGTTAAGCCGTCTTCGCAACGTTCGCCAACGTATCTTCGAACGATAGTTGGGTCCCGGTGAGGTCGTTGGTCACATCGACTTTGACCTGGTTTCCGACGAAAGCGACGATATCGACGTTCAGCTTGCCATCGGTACCCGCTTCGGCGTTCGAAATGGCCCTGGTCATCTTGACACCGTCGATGACCATCTTTCGGTTCACCTTGACGCCCTGCGTTCCGCCGTCTTGCGCCGACGCCACCCACAAGATCTCGACCTTGAGCCGCGAGTTCTTGACGAGCGCGTCAGTGAGCAGGGCTGCGGTCCCATCGTCGTCGAACTTGACCTCAAATTCGTCCCACTGGCGGTTGCCGGTGCTGGCGCCAGTCGCCTGAACGACCTTGACGCCGTACTTGAACGAAAACACCTGCATGTAGCCCTTCGGGCCGCTGATCGCAGGGTCGTTCAAGTCATTCCGAGCCTTGGGGTTTAGTTCCTTGCCGTCCTTATCCATGAACTTTACGTAGGTACCGAAGATCATGACTTTCCTCTTTTGTTATGTGCTGCGTGGTGGTTACTGCGATTGAACAGCGGCGAAATGACCTACGAAGGGCTACTTCTTGTCGAGCTTTCCGACGAGAGACAGCGAAAATGACGCCCCCATGTACTTGAAATGGGGCCGTACGCTGACCTGGCAGCGATACCAACCCGGCTGCCCGTCGACATCTTCAACAGTGACGGCGGCTTTGCGCAACGGCTTGCGCGACCGTACTCCCGGCGCGGGGTTGTCCATATCTACGACAAACTGGTTGATCCACGTGTTGAGCTCGCGCTCAAGATCGCTGCGTTCCTTCCAAGAGCCGATCTGCTCTCGCTGCATCACTTTGATGTAGTGGGCAAGCCGCGTCATGATGAACATGTAAGGCAGTTGGGTGCCGAGGCGGTAGTTCGTCTCGGCGGCCTTGCCTTCGGCCGTGCTCCCGAACGTCTTCGGCTTCTGAACCGAGTTCGCCGAAAAGAACGCTGCGTTGTCGTTCTCTTTGCGCATCGTCAGGCCAATGAAACCCTCTTCGGCCAACTCAAACTCGCGGCGGTCGGTGAGGAGAATCTCCGTGGGGATCTTGGTCTGAATCGCTCCCATCGCCTCGTACTGGTGGAGCGGCAGGTTGTCGACCGAGCCACCCGACTGCGGCCCGATGATGTTCGGGGCCCACCGGTACTTCGCGTAGGAGTCAGCGATTCGCGTGATCATCGCGGTCGAGGCGTAGCCCCAGAGGTAGCGCTCGTGCTTGTTGATCACGTCTTCGGTGAAGTTGAACGACTTCACGGGAATCGTCTTCTCTCCGTAGGGCAAGCGGAGCAGAAACCGGGGCATGGTCAGGCCGACGTAGCGCGCGTCTTCGCTCTGACGGAACGACTGCCATTTGATGTACGAAGGGCTCTCGAAGAGCGACTTCATGTCCTTCATGTTGGGCAGGTTCAAGAAGTTCGAGTCGCCGAACATCTCCGCGCCGGCATTCGAGATGAACGGGGCGTGCGCCATGGCGGCGACCGACGCGATCTTCTGCAACAGCGCAATGTCTTGAGAGCTGGCGCTGAAGTCGTAATTGCCAGACATCACGCCGTACGGCTTGCCGCCGAACACGCCAAACTCGTTCGAATAGACAAGCTTGTACAAACCAGACTTGGAAATTTCGGGGGCGTCTTCGAAGTCTGCCTCGAGCGCCTCTTTGCTGACGTTCAGGATCTCGACTTTGATGTTCTCGCGGAAGTCGACCTTGTCGATGGCGAACTTCAGGCCGCGCCAGGCCGACTCGAGCTTCTGCACCGCCGGCTGGTGCATGATCTCGTTCACCTGGGCCGAGAGCCGCTTGTCGAGCTCGGCGATCATGCCGTCGATGATGGTCTTGTCGAGCTTCTCTTGCGTGCGGTTGTGCGCAAGCATGTCTGCGATGAATGCCTGAACGCCACGGCGCGTGATGTCGTACGCGTCGTCGGTCTTCTTCATCTTCGTTTCAGTGAGAATCTCGTCGAGCAGCGAACCTTCAGCTGCGCCTGCCGCCGCTGGGGCTGCCTTCTGTTCTTCAGCGCTCATGTGTGTCTTGTACCTTTAGGTCAAGTAAGTTTGGGAGCTACTTCTTCTCTTCTTCGCCCATGCCAAGCTCTTTCATGAGCGCAGCACGCTGGGCATCATCGCCGAGCAGGGTCTGCAGCTTCTTCCGAAAGTTGGCGTTGTTGCCGATCGGGCTCTTCAGCGCGTTCAGCGCTTCTCGCAGCTCAAGCAGTTTCTTCAGCTCTGGCACCTGGTTCACGATGCCTTCCGGCGTAAAATCGTCGAGGCCCTTGAACTTGAGGTCGACGTTCATTTCGCCGCCCTTGTCGTCGAGCTTGTTGGGCACCGTGACGGCCGTGCCGAGATTTTGGTTGGCCATCACTTCTTTGAAATTGTCTTTGTCGACATTGATGGTCTGACGCTCTTCCACGGGGGTCGAGTCAGCCTTGCCGGTGTAGTCGCCCAGCATCAAGATCTTGAGCGGAAGCTCGATTTCTTCCTGCGCATCACCGGTCTGCGTCTTATAGGTAATGTTGACTCGCTCTTTTGGGGCAACGCTTCCGTCTTTGCTCATGGTCGTCTCCGGTTGGCGCTTCGATCCGATTTAGGCTTCAAAAAGGTGTAGGCTTCAACGATGCGCGGGCGCGCGGTGCTACCGACGCTTCAGCTCAAGAGCCGCTCGCGCGTCGAGGCGAAACAGCCGAGATTGATATGAGGCCCACCGCGCATCGTCTGCCGCATCTGATGCTTGGCGAGGGAGCGCGAGAATTCCCCTGAGTACTTGAATCGCCAACGTCGGCTCCCAACTTTCGAGACCGCGCTCCGTCATTTCGCGATCAAGCCCTTCCAAAAGGGCTTTGGCAAGGGGGATGTTATCCGACATTGCGCACACCTGCGCCTGAACGAGGGTGGCTGAGAAACGCTCACGTTCACTCACTGCGGCCTTCAACGCGGCCTCTGATTGCACAAAGGCTTCTTTTCTCGCACCTTTGGCGATCGCGCGCTGGGCGAGGACGATCGGTTCTTCGATCACCGCGACCGGCTTCGGCGCGTCGGGCCGGGGGTTGTCTGATGACACGAGCTGACTTGACTCCAGCCACGCGAAAGTCTGCTCGTCGGCGAGTGGTTTCCCATCGGAGAACTTGGCGGCGGTCAACTCCGGCCAGCGCGTGAGCAGCGCCCGAACCTCGGCCAGCACGGCGTTGCGCGCTTCGCGGAACCCGAGCTCCGTCATGGCCCGAACCGAGTGCCTCTGGAGAACAAGCGCGAACGGGTGCTTCTCGAGCTCGGCTTCGCTCTTCGAGAGCGCGTCGTGCCACCGCTCGCTCGCTTCGAGCTTGGAGATTTCCTCCAAGGCGGCCGCGGGCACCGGCGCGAGCTGGGTCTTTCCCGATTCGTCAGCGGCAGGTGAACGTTCGTGGGAGAGCCAGAGACCTACGCGGAGCAACCGGTAGGGAAACGCGTCGTCGACGCGCGCGGCGCGGAGCGTCTTCGCCACCGGAGACAGCGCGCCGATGACCTCGTGCACGAACGTGAGCAGCTCAGGGCCACGCGCCCCAGCGACCGGCAACAGAATGTGTGGCCCCACCTCGATCACCACCGGAGGCGGGGGCGGCGGCGGTGGCGCGGGCGGCGGTGCTTCGACGCGCGCCTCGCCTGCACTTGGTTGGGCGGGTGGCGGTGGCGCCGTGGGTACCGGCTCGGGCTCGGGCGGGAGGTCGGCGGCCAGCCGCTGAATCGCCTCGACGAGCGGCCCCAGCGCCGGCGCCGACGAGCCGAACCGTTCGCGCACCAGGTCTTGAATGACGCCGGTGGCGTACTGAATGCCTTCGATGTTCTCCCGATCGTCGGCGGTGGGCTTGATGGCGCCCAGCGGGACCTCGATGCGAGTCGCCAGCCAGTCGATGGCGTTGGCCCGGCCGCGGAGGCGCGTGACCTCTGGGAACGACATGGTCCAATAGTTGGCGAGCATCGCCCACTCGAGCGCGAGGCCCTGGAGCAGCCCCTTCAGGCCCGACTGCTTGGTGAGCGCGAAGGCCACGTATGAGGTGATGAGAAAGTCTTTCGACTTCTTGGCCAGAATCGTCAGGCCTTCGTCGGAGACCGCGCGCCAGTCGATGACGCCGCCTGACGGTGAGTCGAGCTTCGCGACCTCGCTCAGCACCTTCTCGTAGCCCTTCTCTGCCTTCGCGCTGACGCCGCCTGGCTTGTCAGCGGAGATGGGCTGCATCCACGGTGCGACCATGGCCTGGAGCCGGTCGAGCGACCACGGAGCGGTCATGCCTTCACCACCAGCGCTGCGAGAATTCGCTCGAACGTCGTCTCGGGCTTGGCGAGTTCAGGCACGCTGCGCAGGGCCGCGCGCGCGCCGTCGACCGCCGTCTGCTGCGAGGTCGTCAGCGGCCACACCTTGGTCGACGAGAGCGCGGCTCCGGTGAAGGCCTGCACCACCGCCACCGGCAACGGCCCGAGGCCGACGAAGAGCCGCGACGACGACCACATCATCGACGGGGGGGGAGCGCCGGGGTTGCCCTTGGTCACGAGCGAGAGCCACGGCACGACCCCGAACTCGGCGGACAACGGCACATCGAGCGTCGGTGCGCCCGCAGCCACCTTGCGCCGCACGTCGCATGCTTGCAGCACGGTGCGCACCGCATACCAGTGGCCGCCCAGCGTGGGACCTTCGGCGAAGAGCGCGTGCAGCGGCTGCACTGTGGTCGCGGCGAGCTGGGTGGCCACGGCTTCGCGCGCCTGGGTCATCGCCTGCACCGGGTCAGGGAGCGGCACGGCCTGCACCTTTGGGTCAATTGGCTCTTTCGACGCCGCCTCGGCCTCGAGCACCGCGCGCAGCGCCGCGAACGACGACGACCCGAACAGCGCCACCTCGGCCAGGTTCGACGGAAGCGACTGCAGCGGAAGCTCGAGGAACA
>JAEUJT010000064.1 GCA_016793525.1 Archangium sp.
TGTCGACCCACGCGCCGTCGACCAACCGCCGCCCGTACAGGTTGACGAGGCAGGTGTTGAGCTCCCACCCGTAGGGCAAGTCGACCACCGACCGAAACATGCGCCGGGTGATGGCTTCGACGTCTTTCACGATGTCGGCCAGCACGCGGGGAAAGGGCTCTGCCGCGACGCACCGATTCAGCACCCCGTGCGGCGGGCGGTAGTAGTCGAGGCACGCGAACTGCCAGTTGCCCAGCCAGTACACCGGGCGCAAGAGGCTCCGTTGCGTCTGCCCGTCGGGCGGTGGCCGAAGGTGTGAGTAGCGGAGTTCCCACAGCGGAGTGATGCGCCCCAACCAGCCCAACACCGCCGCGCGACGCTGGGCCGTGAGGTACGCCGGGTCGTAGTGCAGCCCGGGAGGGAGCCGCGGCAGAGGGCGGTGCGCCTGCGCTGACGGTCGAGCCTTCACCGTTTGCTCCGCACGGGGTTTCCGAACAGGTCGAGCTGGCCTTCGGTGTCGGGAGCAGCAGGTGGTGGCTCCACCCGCGGCGGCTCGGCCCCCGGCGTCACCTGGCTCGCGTCGAACAGGGGCCCATCGAAGGTCGCCGTCACCGGCCCGTGGTCGCTCAGGCCGAAGTCGCGCCGCGCCGTGCAATTCAGCGCCCGCTTCGCCGCTCCAGCGCTCGCCAACACGCAGTCGAGCCGCCAGCCGACGTTGCGCTCGCGGTATTGCCTCCACGGCGCCCACCAGGTGAAGAGCTCGGTGTCATCGGGCGCGAAGTGCCGCCCCAAGTCGGTGAGGCCATGGCTCAACAGCCGCTCGAACAGCGCGCGCTCTGGAGCGGTCTGGCCGATCTCCGCGTCGTTGCGCAGCTTCGGGTGCACATCGATGGGCGTGCGCGCCACGTTGTAGTCGCCGCACAACAGCAACGTCAGACCGGCTCGGTGCTGCGCCTCGGCGTAGCGCTCCAACGCCTCGAGAAAGGTCATTTTCGCCGCGAAGTCTTTGCCGCCGTTCGGCACGTAGATGCTCGCGATGCGCAGCGCCCCGAGCGAGACGACGACGATGCGATGCTCCACGTCGAACTCGGGGTGCGAAAACTCGGGCCGAACCGGGCACACGTCGCGGCGAACCAGCAGCGCCACCCCGGAGTACCCCTTGTGGCCGTGCCAATACGCCCAATAGCCGTCGAGCTCGACCAGGCTCGCGGGAATCTGGTGCGGCGAGGCCTTCGTCTCCTGCAGGCACAACACGTCGGGCCGCTCCGCCCGCACCCACTCGTGCACGTCGGCCTCGCGGGCCCGAACGCCGTTGATGTTCCAGGTGGTGACCTTCATGCGCGCCCGCACCGTTTGGCGCACACGCGAGCGAACTTCAACGCCGCGTCGGCCCGCTCGATGGGGCGAGGCCGCGGTGCGCGTACTTCGCGTGAAGGGCCGCGATGAAGTCGACGTCGGTCAGCCCGGTTCCCGTCGCGCGGCGCACCACCTCTTCAGCGTCGAAGCGCGCGCCGGCGTGGTGCACCTGGGTACGCAGCCAGCCCAATAGCCCCGACGTGATGCCCGCCGCGAGCTGCTCGTCGAGGTCAGGCAACGCGCGCCGCGCCGCCGCCATCAACGACGCCGCGTACAGGTTGCCCAGCGCGTAGGTGGGGAAGTAGCCGAAGTCGCCCCACGCCCAGTGAATGTCTTGCAGCACGCCTTCGAGTGGAGACGTCACCCCAAGGCCGAAGAGCGCCTGGGTCTTCTCGTTCCACGCAGCTTCCAGGTCGGCCACCGCGAGCTGCCCGCGGAAGAGCGCGAGTTCCAGCTCGAAGCGCAGCACGATGTGCAGGTTGTACGTCACCTCATCAGCCTCGACGCGAATGAAGGTGCGCTCGACGGTGTTCACCGTAGCGAGAAAATCGTCGAGCGACACCCCGCCCAGCGCTTCGGGAAACGCCGCCTGCAGCGCGGGGTAGTGGGGGCGCCAGAAGGGCGCGTCGCGGCCCACCAGGTTCTCCCACAGCCGAGACTGCGACTCGTGCAGGCCCATCGACAGCGCCTGGCCCAGCACGCCGTGCGGTTCGAGGCCTTGTTCGTACAGGCCATGCCCCGCCTCGTGCAGCGTGCCGAAGATGGCCGGCAGCGGCGTCGTCGGGTTGAGGCGCGTGGTGAGCCGCACGTCAGCGGGGTGCAGCGCCATGGTGAAGGGGTGCACGCTGCGGTCTTGCCGGCCGGCCTTCAGGTCGAAACCCAGCGCGGGCAGCAGCTGCATGGTGAAGCGCCACTGAGCCTCGGCGTCGAAGACGTGCCCAGCGAAGACGTTGCGGGGCTTGGGCCGCGCGTCGAGGGTCTTCAGCAACTCCAGCAGCTGGTGCTTGAGCGACGTCAACACCGGCTCGAGGCGCTGCACCCGCATGCCGGGCTCGTAGAGGTCGAGCAGCGCGTCGTAGCGCTCTCCTCCGTCGTACCCGTACGCGTCGGCCTGGGTTCGACGGAGCACGACGAGGCGCTCGAGGTGCGGTCGAAAGAGGGAGAACGAGCGCTGGGCTCGCGCGGCGTTCCAGGCGGCGAGGCCGCTGGCTTGGGCCTCGGCGATGTCGCGCACCAGCGTCGCCGAAAGCGTGAGGGCGCGGTTGCGCTCTCGGGCCAGCACCCGGCGCGACGCCTCGTCGTCGACGTCGTTCGCGTCGGGCACCGCCAGCCATTCGCCGAGGCGCGGGTCGACCAGCCGCTCATGGTACAGGCCGTGGAGCGTCGCGAGCTGCGCCGACCGCGCCGCCGACGCGTTCGCCGGCAGGTTCGTCTCCCGGTCCCACTGGGCGAGCTTGATGACGGCGTCGAGGTCTCGCAACTCGAGGGCGCGTCGCAAGAGGGCGTCGTTCACGGGGCGGCGCCTTTCGCGAGGTGAGCCACGTGGGTCGGCCGAGCTATTCCAGCAGCTTGTTGATCTTCAACAGCAGGCTGTTGATGCTCATCTCTGGCACTTCGACCTTGGTGCCGTTTCGCTTGGTGTGCGTGGTGGTCACGACCTTGGCGAAGAGCGCGTCGACCTTGGCCTTCGGCACGACGGGGTTGATGGAGTTCGCCGCGCGCGACCAGGCCAACACGGCCTCTTGCGCGGCCCGTGCCTCGGCGTTGCTCACCTTGCCGTTGCCGTCGGCGTCGGCCCGCAGGTACGCCTGGGCGTATCTGTTCAGGCGCTCCTTCAGAACGGCGACGTCGGTGTTCGCTGAGTCGCTGATGGCGCGCGCGAGCAGGTCTCGCTGGGGCTTGGTGATGAGCCCTTTCTCAAGGGCGATTTTCAGCTCTTGGTTGGCGAGCTTCTTGTTGTCGCCGCTCAATGACGCGACCTTGTCGAGCTTGGTCTGCAG
>JAEUJT010000157.1 GCA_016793525.1 Archangium sp.
CGGTGTAGGCGAGCAACGTTCCCAACTGGCGCTGGGCCCACGCGTCGGTGGGCCGCAGCTGCAGCGCGGTGTGGTAGGCGGCACGCGCCTCGGCCCGGCGCGCGGCGCTCGATTCGCCCTGGCGCAGCACATCGCCCAGCAGCACCCAGCCGTCGAACGACTTCGCATCGAGCGCCAGCGCTTGCCGCACCGAGGCCTCCGCGGTCGCCCAGTCGCCCTGCCTCCGCGCGGCTTCGGCGAGAAACACGTAGGTCGGCGCGTGGTTTGGCTTCAGCGCGCGCGCGCGGCCGTACCACCCCACCGCTTCTTCCAGCTCGTTGCGACGGAGCGCCAGGTGCCCCACCACCAGCACCACGTCGACCTCGGGGAGGGGCGCGGCAGCGAGGGGGGAAAGGAGGGCACGCGCACCCTCCTCGTCGCCCAGCTCGAAGCGCACGAAGCCGAGCTGCCGCTGCGCCCACACCGACGTCGGCTCCACCGAGAGCGCGGCGTCGTACATCGCGCGCGCTTCGTCTTTGTTGCCCTGCTGCCGAAACCCATCGCCCAGCGAGATGAGCGCCCACGGGTTGCGTGGGTGGTGCGACACCGCCTGACGATACCTCCGCACCGCGTCGTCGAGGGCGGTGAGCCGCAGCGCGTCGCCGAGCCGAATGAGCGCCGCCAGGTGCGACGGGTTTCGCCGCACCACGAATTCGTACTGCTTCCGCGCCTCCTCTGGCTTCTTCATCAACTGGTACGCGTCGCCGAGGCCCACGCCGACATCGGCGTCGCCCGGAGCCAACGCCGCCGCGCGCGCCAACAACCGCTGCGCCTTCGCGCCGGCCCCACCCTCCAACTCGAGGAAGCCGAGCTGCACCAGCGCCCAGAGCAGCCGCGGCTCCACCTTGAGCGCCGCCTCGTAGTGGGTGCGCGCCTGGGCCACCTGCTTGCGCGCTCGGTAGAAATTGCCCAGGTGAACGCGGGCCGTGGCCGACGACGGCCGCACCGCGATGGCCCGCTCGTAGGCGCGCTTGGCCTCGTCGAAGCGGCTCAACTTCTCCAGCGTCAGGCCCGCGAAGATGTGGCCTATCTCACTCTTCGGCGCGGCGGCGATGGAGCGCTGGTACGCCTCGAGCGCCTCCCCGTCGTGGCCCAGCTTGGAATGTACGTGGCCGATGACGAGCTCGATGTTGGCGTCGGGCGGAGCGCCCTTGCGCGCGACCGCGAGGTGGGCCAACGCCTCGTCGTTCCGCCCGAGCTCGAAGGCGCAGACCCCCGCTTGGCGGCGCACCCAGGGGCTCGCAGGCTCGAGGGCCACCGCCACTTCATACGGCTCCCGCGCGGCCTCCCTCCGCCCCGCGAGCGTCAAGGCGTCGCCCAAATTCACCTGCACGTCGGCGCGCCGTGGATCCAGCGTCACCGCGGCTTGGAGCGGCGCCACCGCGTCTTTCGCGCGCTTCGCCAGCACCAGCGACGCGCCGTATTCAGCTTGGAGCGCGAAGTTGCTCGGGTGCGCCTCCGCCCCCAGCCCCAACAGCTGCACCGCCTTGTCGACCTGCCCTCTCCGCCGCGCCGCGACGCCGAGGTGGAGCAGCGCCACCGGGTCTTTCGGGTCGATGGAGAGCACGTTGCCGAACAGCTTCTCGGCCTCGGCGGTACGGCCCTTCGCCCACGCGTCACCGGCGCGGGAGAGGAGGAACGACTTCTTCCACACCGTGTCTTCGGCCGCCGCCGGCCACGCCATGAGCGACACCAACAGCACGGCCCTGGCGTAGCGATGAAACCCCACCCTCCGAGTGTAGGCCGGCCGGAGCCTTCCGCTACTCGCTGTCACAGGGAAAACCTGCACCTGGGCGCGCGCGCCGCGGTCCTGCTACTCGTCGTCGCCTTCTTCGCTCTGGCCGTCGCCGTGGGCCAACGTGGCGTAGGCGCGCGCGAACGACTTGCCGAAGAGGATCTGAGAGAGCTTCTCCTCGTCGTTGAGCAGCTCGTTCAGCTGCTCGCCGTACAGCGTCCAATTCCGCTGTGCGGGGACGATGGCGTTGATGAGCGAGCTGCCGCCCTTGCGCCGCGCCAGCGCCTCGATGGACTCGGGCGACACGCGCCGCAGCACGGCCTTCACACCCTCGCGAATGCCGCCCATCAGCGCCACCTGGTGGATCATCAGGTCGGCGAAGCCCCGCGTCACTTCGGCCACGCGTTCGTCGCTCTGCGACTCGTCCATCACGTATTCGAGCAGCTTCTGAATCGACTCCGCGCTGTTCACCTTGGAGTCGCGCCGCCCGCCCGCCCCCACGCCCATCTGCTCGCCGAAGCTGTCGTACCCGCGTCGCAGCTCGATGAAGGCCTTGGAGAAGGTCTCCAGCAGCTGCGCGACCCGGTCGAGGAAACGCTCGATGTGGAACTCCGCCTCGAGCTTCTTGCGCTTCGAGACGTACGACTGCGCGAACTGGTTGAGCAGGCGCAGCGCGATGCTCTCCACCGCCCGCTGCGGCGAAGGCGTGGCGCTCACGCCGCCCAGCAGCCCGTCGTTCACGAACACCGACGAGCTCGCCAACCCCGCCCGGCCGCTCGGAGGTGTGCCGCCCTTCTTGCCCCACTCCAGCAGTAGGTTGCCCTCGACCAGCTTCGGGTACTTCGCGCTGATCTTCGCCAGCAGCATGCGCCGCTCGGCGTCAGACTTGCCGCGCAGGAGCGTGGCGAGCTGCCGCTGCACGCTGGCCACCACGGTCAGGTACTGGCCATGCGCCTGCTCCAGCAACGGAAAATTGTCGGTGTCGGTCGCCGGAACGTCGGCCGAGAGAGGCACGTGCTTGGCAACGAGCGCGGTCGACTCCGGGTCGGCCGACGGCGGCACACCCGGGCTGCGCTGCACACTGATTCGCGCCTTCGCCTCGCCCTTGTGGAGGCCCTTCGCCGTCTCCGCCTCGCGGAGGTGCACGAAGCGCGTGTGCCCCGACACCTGGTCGGTATCGGCCGTCACACCGCCGAAGAGCTGCTGCCGCTGCCCCGAGTTGTCGATGCGCCCCGGCTCCTCGATGGAGAACTTCAGCTGCAACGGGCCAATGGCGATGCGCTGCTCCGCCGCCACCGGGGTCGACTGGTTGCCCTTCAGCACCTTGCCGTTGAGCACCGAGCCGTTGCGCGAGCCGGTGTCGACGTAGCTCACCGCGTCGCCCGTGAAACGCACCACCCCGTGCCACAGCGACACGACCTGGAGCGGGAGCACCAAGTCGTTCAGCTCGCTGCGGCCGACGTGGACCGGAGAACGCTCGAAGACGAAGCGGCCCCGCCGCTTGCTCTGCGTGTCTTCGACTTGAATGACCAGCGCCGTCATGTACGCCCTGCAGCGTGCCTCACACCGCGAACTGGTACGACCACTTCTTGTCTTCGGTCAACCCGAGGTGGAGCTTCGTCGGGGGCTCCCCGCTGGCGATGCGCGTCAGCAGCTCGCGCGAGAGCTCGGACAGGAGCGACGTCGACAACACGTGCTCGACGTTGCGCGCACCCGTCTCGCCCTCGGCGCAGCGCGCGGCCAGCTCGTCGATGACGACGGGGTCGTAGGTCATCTTCAGCTTCTGGGCGGTCAGCACCCGGCCGACGAGGGAGTCGACCTTGAGCTTGACGATCTCCTTCAGCACCGCGCTGGTCATCGGCAGGTAGGGAACGATGGTCA
>JAEUJT010000257.1 GCA_016793525.1 Archangium sp.
CGCGTCTCCACAAACGACGACGCCGTGCCGGGCAACACCCGACACGGCGCCATGAAAACCAACGTCGAAGCCGACTTACTTCTTGCCGGCCGGCTTGGCCGCAGCGGCCGCAGGAGCCGCCTTGCCGTCGGCCGCCTTCGCATCGCCGGCCTTCGCGTCGCCAGCCTTCGCGTCGCCGGCCTTCGCATCGCCAGCCGCCGGAGCCGCGCCCGCTGCCGCCGGAGCCGCCTCGACCACCTTCTCGACCTCAGGCGCCGTGACGACCGCGATGGTGTAGTTGACGTGCGTCTTCACCACCACGCCGGCCGGGAGCTTCAGGTCGTTGATGTGGAGCGAGCTCGCGATCTTGAGCGACGTGACGTCGACCTCGATCTTCTCGGGGATCGCCGCCGGCTGCGCGTGCACTTCGATCTCGCGTTTCATCTGCGAGAGAATGCCGCCGACCGCCACGCCTTCGGCCTTGCCGACCAGCACCACCGGCACCTTGACCTTGACCTTCTCGTTCTCCTTCACCTCGATGAAGTCAGCGTGGAGCAGGTCGCGGTTGACCGGATCCATCTGGTAGTCCTTGAGCAGCACCACGCGCTCGGCGCCGCCGTCGACCTTCAGGCCCAGCACGGTGTTCATCTTCTTGGGGGTGGCGACCGCGGCGCGCAGGGCCTTGGCGTCGACCGAGATGGAGAGCGGCTTCTCGAGGCTCTTCCCGTACACAATGGCGGGGATCTGGCCGCCTTCACGGCTGCGGCGCGCGGCGCCCTTACCGGCGGCGGTACGGGTTTTGGCTTCGAGGTGGGTGGCGACCAACGACATGGGAGGCTCTCTTTGAAAAAAAGAAACGGGTGGGTACGACCTGCTTCGAGCCCGGGCCTTCTTGGCATCTTTCCCCGATGGAAAGCCCCAAAGTCGGCGCGGGTGAAGCGGGGCGGCTTCTGCCACCGTCGGAGACGCGCCGTCAAGGCGGCCCTTGCACGCCTACGGCACGTTTGGTATTCGCGCCGTCCCTGTTTGTAGGCCTGTGGAGACCCGTCATGCGCTCGAGCGCCATTGAATTTGTTGATGCCCGTCACCTTCGCAAGAACCTCACCGTGTTCCGTACCGGCGACACCGTACGCGTGAACTGGAAGGTCCGTGAAGGTGAGAAGGAACGCGAGCAGGTGTTCGAAGGCGTCGTGATCCGCAAGACCAAGGGTTCGGTCGACGCGACCTTCACCGTGCGCAAGGTGTCCTTCGGCGTCGGCGTCGAGCGCATCTTCCCCATTCACTCTCCCCGGTACTCGACGATCGACATCGTCTCCAAGGGCATGGTTCGCCGGAACCGCCTGTTCTTCCTCCGCAGCCTGCGCGGCAAGGCCGCTCGCCTCGACATCCAAGACGAGAACGAGCTCGCCGCAGCGGCGGCGCCCAAGGCGTAGCGCGGCCCGCGGCATCGCACGATGCTGATCCTCGAGCTGGCGGTTCAGTCGGTGAGGGGCTTCTCCCCGTCGGCTCGTATCGCCTTGAAGCCGGGGTACCTGGGCCTCAAGGCACCCACCGAGATCTCGTCGCCCCTCGCGGGCTTGTTCCTCGCGCTCTGCTACCCCGATGGGCGTGGCGGAGATGGTGCGTTTCTCGCCCAGGGCGCAAAATCAGGCCGCGCCGGCTTCGCGATGCAGGGCAATGACGGGCTGACGTGGCGGGTGGTGCGCGATCTCGGCGGCTCGGGCGCGCTGCACACGCTCAACCCGCAGACCAGCACGTACGAAGTCGTCACCCAAGACTCGAGCGAAATAGCGCAGGTGCTGCGCTCGACCGTCGGGCTGCTGCCGCGTACCACCTTCGAGCAGCTCTTCACCTTCACGCCTTCGCAGATGCCGACCAAGCGGCCGAAGCTGGCGAAGACGCAGACGATCAAGGCCAAGGGCAACAAGACGGGCCTCCAGTCGGCGTACGAGCCCTCGCCCTCGTCGGCATCGGTCTCACCTGAAGACGCCAAAGCCCGCATCGCCATTCTCGAGAACGAGCTGAAGGGCGCGAAAGAGGCCGCCGACGTTCAGTTCCGAATGGATGGCGTGCAGAGCGAGATCTTCAAGCTCGAGGAGAAGCTCCGCGCCTTCGACGCGCTGAACGACAAGCTCGAAGCCGCCCGCGCCGAATACGCCTCGGCCCCGACGCCACAGAACCTCGGCTTGCCCGACGACATCGTCGACCGCGTGCGCCGGTACCCCGACGAGAAGAAGAAGCACAACGAGGCGCTCCGCAAGTTGGCCGACGAGCGGGAGCGTGCGCTGGGCCTCGACACGGCGACCAGCGTGGCCCCGGTGCACACAGATCCCCGCTTCACGGGTTCGGTCGGCGCCGGGTTGGTGCTGGTGCTCGCGGGCGCCATGCTCGACGGCAACCTGCGCTACGTGGCGATGCTCGCGATTCCCGCGTTCACCTTCGCGGCGCTGCTGGCGCTCCGGTACATCGAAGATCTGCAGCACGTCAGCCGCGAGGGCGCAAAGTCTGAGGTGTTCAACACCCGCGAGAAGAAGCTGACCGACGACTTCGCGCTCGCCAACATGCTGGTGGAGTCGGCGATGGAGAAAGTGAACGCCACCACCGCCGATGAGTTCCAATCGGCGATGCAGCGCGGTGAAGAGCTGAAGCCGGCGCTGGTGGCGCTCGAGCAGCAGCACGCCGAATACCAGGCCGACCCGGAGACGCCGTACTGGGCCGAGCGCATTCAGTCGCTCAAAAACGAGCAAGACGCGCTGAACCAGCAGCTCCTC
This sequence comes from Archangium sp., assembly GCA_016793525.1. The sequence continues at coordinate 2,751 of JAEUJT010000257.1, forward strand.
GACATGTCGGGTGGGTACGCGCGCGACGCCCGAGAGATCGAGCGCGAGATCGCGAAGCTCAACGACTCGTTGGCCCCCGCCGCGGCACCCGAGCCGTCGGTCGAGTTTTCGTCGGTGCCGACGGGCCCGGCCGAGACGTTCGACGACCCCTGCCCGGCGATGATGGTGCTGGCCAGCGACCTGTTCTCGACCGACGTGCCGGCCCTGTGGGCGATCATGCACGACCGCGCGGTTCAGTATTACTCCGCGCTGACCGACCGCCGGTACCACGGCATCGAGCTCGACAAAGACGGGCGGGCCACGGTCGACGCGCCAGGCCGCAGCATCTCCGTCAACGAGCTGCCGGGGCGAGATCTCGATCTGCTCTACACGAGCCTCCGGCTGACGCTGATCGAGAAGTACAGCGCCCAGGGCAAGGTGCCGGTGCTGATCGAAGACGCCTTCGCCGGGTTGATCGACGTGCCGAAGCAGGCCCTCTTCGGGCGAATGCTGAAGCACCTGGGCACGTTGACTCAGGTGCTGCATGTCAGTGGGCGGGAGCAGACTCTGGCCACCGCCGACGCCATGCTCACCCTTTAGGTGCGCAGCGGTCTTCGTCGACGGCCGGGAGGCAGTCGTGGAACCGCAGCCGAATCGACGAGCGTTGGGTGACGAGGCCGAGGCGCTGGTCGCCGAAACCTTGGAGCGAAAGGGCTTCACCATTCTCGCGCGCAACGTGCTCGCGCGCCGGGGCGAGGTCGACGTCGTGGCCTCACTGGGCGGCGTGCTGTGTTTCGTCGAGGTGCGAATGCGGTCTACCGCGCGCTGGGGTGACCCGGCGCTGACTGTGTCGCGCGCCAAGCAGCGGCGCGTGGTGCTGGCGGCCATGGAGTACCTCCAGCGCCACCGGCTCACCGGGTGTGCGGTGCGGTTCGACGTGGCCTCGGTGGTAGGCCGGGGCGCCGATGCGCACGTCGAGCTCATTCCCGACGCGTTTGAGGCGTGGTGACGGGCGGGCGCGTGGTACGCCCGGGGCATGGCCG
>JAEUJT010000466.1 GCA_016793525.1 Archangium sp.
GATGGCGACTTCGCGCGTGACCGGCCCCACCTGGCCGCCGCGCGAGTCTCGAAGAAACCAAACACTCATGATGCACGCTCCGAAGGCTACCGCTGGGCAGCCTGTCAGAGACGCGTCGCTGCCCTCAAGGTCTAATCCCGCCCGGTGTGCGCCTATTCCACCACATGGCGCCTCGACGACCTGGCCAGTGCAGAACGGCGCTTCACGGTACGTCAGGTTCGGCCGCGAGCTCCGGAGCGCTCACCTCGGTCGCCGCTGGAATTCCATCGACGTAGCGCACCACGCGGCCCATGACCGCCCCGATTCGCGCGCCGGGCGTCACGATGCCGGTGAGGTTGAGCGGGTCGACCGCGGCCACGTCGATGACCTCGCCAGTCAGCGGCTGGCGGCGGGTGGCGCGCGCGGCGTCGACGGCCTCGGGCAAGGCGAACTGCTCTCCGGCAAAGCCAGCCAGGAATCGGCCTCCGCGCACTTCGCCCCGGGCCTCGAGCCGGCGGTAGCGGCGGAGCAGCTCACGCCACGGCGGGCACAGCGGCTCGCGCACCACCAGGTCGCGAAAGACGATGCCGTAGCGCTGCAGCAACATCGCCGCGCATTCGTCGATGACGTCGTCTTCAGCGACCGGCTCCACAGGGCGCAACAGCGAGTAGCGGCCCGGGCCTCCTCGCTGGAGCGCGCGCTGGTGCCGGCGCAGCTTCGGCGACTGCAGCACCCGCAGGTTTTGCACCGCGTCGGCTGTCACCAGGCCGTGGGTCAGCAGCTCCCACAGCGCGTCTTCAACCTCGGCGGCGAGGCGGCGGCTGCCGGCCTGGAGCTCGGCGAAGAAACACGCGCCCCGACGCTCCAATACCTGCAGCACGTCTTTGGCCGCGTTGCTCAACCCCTCGGGCCACGGGCGGGGCCCATCGTCGAGCACCGTGCCTGGCCGAGCGCCGTGGAGGAGCCAGTCGAGGTCGGCCCGCCGCACGAAGGTGAGCAGCGCAGCGCGCGACGGCCCAACGACGCGCACCGGCTCGGTGACCTCGACGCCTCTCCGCGGCCCGGGAGGTGGCTTCGGGTCGCGCAGCGTCAACCGGCCCCACGCCACGTCGCCCGAGAAACACGCCTGGTCGAGCCAGTCGGGCTGGTACTGCTTCATGCGCGCCGGGAGGATGAATTGCTCCCACGCCGCCGCCGGCGCCTCGTAGCCCTGAAGCAGAGACACCACCTTGGCCACGCCACCCGGCCCGCGGAGCTCCCGCGCGTTGCCCATGCGGTGCCAGCGGAAGAGGAAGCGCATGAAGTCTTGCGCCGAGAGCGGCTCGATTTCGCGGCGCAGGCGGCCCAGGGTGAGGCGGTGAATGCGCTGGAGGAGCCGGCGGTCGCACCACTCCACCTCGATGTCGGCCGACGCGGTGTGCACCCGCCGGCGGAACTGGCCGCGCAACACCTGGCCCGACGCTTCGATGCGCGCGAGGGCGCCTTCGACGTCGAAGCGGCCCAGGCCGAGAAAGCCCATCAGCTCCGAGGCCGTGGTGGGCCCGCAGGTCTCGAGCCACCCGCGCACGACGGAGCGCGACGCGGCCTCGCGGTCGACCGGGGTGTCACCGGGCAGCGGCTCCAGCGTCGCGGCTTCGGGGAAGAGGGCGCGTGCGAGGGGCACCCGCTCTCGTGCGTAGGCCCAGCGCCGAACGTCACCGGTGCTCGACGGAGCGCTCAGAATGCCCACCCGCGCGTCGGCCACCAGCGCCGCGAGCCACTCGTCGTCGATGCGGTCGAAGGCCCACGCGCCTCCGGGGAAGAGTGACGGACTCCACGCCGGGTCGTGAAGCGTCGCGCGCTCGACCCCATTCCTCACGTCCACGTCCAAGGACGCGGTGTCGCGGGGGAGCAGCAGCGGGCTGCCTGCGACATCGGATCCCGCGCGCGCAGCGTCGACATGCGCGGTGGTCGGCGAAGCGTCGCGTGCGAGCGACAGCCGGCCGGCGATATCGGATTCGGCGGGCGCGGCATCGACACGCGCGGAGGTCGGCAAAGCGTCGCGTGCGAGCGACGGCTGGTCGGCGACATCGGATCCGGTGCGCGCAGCATCGACATGCGCGGAGGTCGGCGAAGCGTCGCGTGCGAGCGACCGCTGGCCGGCGATACCCGCCGTCGGCGGCGCGGTGAACCATGGTGGCAGCGGGAGGAGCCCCACCTGCAGCAAGGTGTCGTGCAATTCGTCGGGCGAGCGGAGGAGCGGCTGCGCGTCGCTCACCACCTGCTCGATGGCCGAGGCATCTAACGCGCCGAGGTCGCTCGCGTCGGCGGCCGGAATCGAGCGGCGCACGGCGACGGTGCGGGCCCGGCGCTCCTCGAGCGGCGCGTCGTCGAGGAAGGTGTAGGGCGCCGAGTTGAGCGTGGCGTGCGCGAAGACCGACGGCTCGGGCAGGTCGACCGCCACCGTGCGAATTCGCCCGTCTTTCATCGCCTTGAGCACCGCGATGAAGCCGTCGATGTCCATCAGGTCGTGCAGGCAGTCTTTCAACGTCTCGTTCACCAGCGGGTGGTCGGGCGGCTCGATTTCGGCCCCGCCGTGGTTGTCTTGGCAGCCCACCTGCTCGGGGAACACCGCGGCGATGAGGTCTTCAGCCCGCGCTCGTTGAATCGGAGGAGGCACCCGCTTGCCGTTTTGCAGCCGTGACAGTGTCAAGGCGCGCGCCGCCGCCCAGCGAAACCGGGTGCCGAACATCGGCGACTGGAGCACCGCCTGCACCACCACCTTCTCCGCCGTCGACGCCGCAACGAAGTGAAAGATGTCGGCCAGAGGGAACGAGTGCTGCTCGCCCAGCGACAACAAAATCGCGTCGTCGGTGGCCGCCGCCTGCAGCTCGAAGTCGAAGGCGCGGCAGAACGACTTGCGCAGCGCCAGGCCCCAGGCGCGGTTGATGCGCGCGCCGAACGGGGCGTGAATGATGAGCTGCATGCCGCCCGCTTCGTCGAAGAAGCGCTCGGCCACCACGGTGTGCTGGGTGGGCACGGTGGTGAGCGCGGCTTCTCCGGCTTTGACGTAGCGCACCACCAGGTCAGCGGCGTGTTCGGGCAGCCGCAGCGTCTGCTCGAGCCACTGCGCCGGCGACTCGTGCGCCACCAGGTCTTCGCGCAGCTGGCCCACCGCCAGAGACAGCTCGTCGGTGCGGGCCGGGGCCTCGCCTCTCCAAAACGGCACGGTGGGCGCTTGGCCTTGGGCATTTTCGACCCGCACCGCGCCGTCGAACACCCGGCGAATTCGCCACGAGGTGCTGCCCAACACGAACACGTCGCCGGCCGACGACTCCACCGCGAAGTCTTCGTCGAGCGTGCCCACCTGCACGTCTTCGGGCTCGGCGATGACCGGGTAGGTGAACACGTCGGGAATCGCGCCGCCGTTTTGCAGCGCCATCAACCGGGCTCCGGGCCGCGCCTTGAGCTGGCCGTTGACCCGGTCTCGGTGCAGGTGCACCCGCGAGCGGCCCCGGCTGGTGGCCACACCTTCAGACACGAGGTGCAGCACTTGGTCGAACTCGGCGCGGGTCAGCGTCTCGTACGGCATCGCCCGGCGAAAGGTGTCGAACAGCGCGTCTTCGGCCCAATCGCGCGCGGCGACCTCGGCGACGATTTGTTGCGCCAACACGTCGAGCGGCTTGGTCGGCAGGCGCACCGCGTCGAGGTGCTTCTCGTAGATGGAGCGCAGCAGCGCGGTGCACTCCACCAATTCGTCGCGGGTGAGCGCGATGAGAATGCCCTTCGACACAAGTGACTTGTGGTGGCCGGCACGGCCGAGGCGCTGCAGCATGACGGCGATGGCGCGCGGGCTGCCGAGCTGCACCATGAGGTCGATGGAGCCGATGTCGATGCCCAGCTCGAGCGACGCGGTGGCCACCATCACCTTGAGCGTGCCCGCTTTGAGCCGGTCTTCGGCCGAGAGCCGCATCTCGCGCGACATGCTGCCGTGGTGCGCAGCCACCAGCCCCGGCCCGAGGCGCTCTCCCAGGTCGTGGGCCACGCGCTCGGCGAGGCGGCGGGTGTTGGTGAAGACCAGCACCGTGCGGTTGGCCTGCGAGAGCGCCACCAAGCGCTCGTAGACCTGCCCCCACATCTCGTGAGTGGCCACGGCGGTGAGCTCGTCTTCCGGCGTCTCCACCGTGAGCTCCCACGGGCGGAGGTGGCCCACGTGCACCACCTCACACGGCGCGCGGCCCGGCTGTGGCGTGCCGGTGAGGTAGCGGGCCAGCAGGTCGAGCGGCTTGGTGGTGGCGGAGAGGCCGATGCACTGCGGTGCGGTGCCGATGAGGGCCTTGAGGCGCTCCATCGAGAGGGCGAAGTGCGAGCCGCGTTTGTCGCGCGCCAGGGCGTGAATCTCGTCGACGATGACGGTGTGCACGCCGCGCAGCGTGGCGCGGGACTTGTCGGCAGTGAGGTAGAGGTAGAGCGACTCGGGCGTGGTGATGAGAATGTGCGGCGGGCGCTTCACCATGGCCGCGCGTTCCGACGCGGGCGTGTCGCCGGTGCGCACCATGACCCGCACGTCGGGCACCGGCAGCCCCGCCTCTTTCGCGCGCTTGGTCAGCTGCTCGAGCGGCGTGAGCAGGTTTTTCTGTACGTCGTTGCCCAGGGCTTTCAGCGGCGAGACGTAGATGACCTGCGTCGTGTCGGGCAGCACGCCCTCGGTGGCCTGACGGAACAGCGCGTCGAGGCAGGCGAGAAAAGCCGTCAGTGTTTTGCCGGAGCCGGTCGGCGCGGCGATGAGCACGTCGCGGCGCTCGCGAATGAGCGGCCAGCCCCGAATCTGCGGCTCGGTCGGCTCTCCCAGGGTTTCGGCGAACCACGCACGCACGACAGGGTGAAACGGCGCGAGAGCGGGGTGCACAGGGTCGAAAAACTCCAATTGTCCCGCAAACGGCGCAGCCATGGTGCATGCTGAACAGATGTGCATCTCAGGATCAAGCCGTTGGACGATTCATAAAGCCAAGCGGACTCATTTGGATTCGAGATGGTTGTCCCCGCAGCAATTGCGCAAATTGGTGAACAAGCACCCCCGAGCGACTCGCAAGCAATTGATTTCATGAAAATTCGCGGCGGCGTGACGGGTGCCACCACACTGGGCCACAAATCACCCACCCGAGTCAGGTGGGACTTGTGTGGAGTGGGTGAAAGTGGGGGCGGCGGGGCTGTCCGGTGCGCAGTGTTGGTCGCTAAGCGACACCCTGCCACATGCCTGGAGCACACCTCGAATGACTCGCCACGCTACTCCAAACCTTGAAATCTCAACAACTTCTTTCGTTGCGCCTCCCACGGACGCCGTGGCGCACGTCGAGCGCCTGAAGAAGATTGAAAAGCTGTCGGTCGCTCGCGCCATCGCCGAGACGCTCCAGGCGCGCGGGGTCGACAAAGTGTTTTGTATTCCCGGCGGTCCGATTTCTCCGCTGGTCGACGCGCTGCTCGAGACGCACATCGCGCACGTGCAGTGTCAGGAAGAGACGATGGCCGTCTACATGGCCAGCGGCTACGCCAAGGCAACGGGTCGCCCCGCGGTCGTCATCGTGACGTCGGGCCCTGGGATTCTGAATGCGGTGACTGGAATCGCCGCGGCGTACCACGACGAGATTCCGCTCCTGATTTTCGCGGGCGAGGTAGCGACCACCAGCAGCGGGCGCGGGGCGCTGCAAGACGGAGGGCCCACTGGCCTCGACATCGGCCGCATGTTGGCGCCCATTACGCGTGGGTCGCATTTGCTCGCGCACGAGCGCCGAGCACTGCCCATGCTTGACCAGGCCTTCTCCACGGCCATGTCGATGCCCCGCGGGCCGGTGTTGTTGCGCGTGCCGGTCGACCTGCTCCGCCGAGAGGCGGGCATGTTGGCCGTCGCTTCGAGCGAGCCAGCCGCGTTGCCCCAGGCGTCGGTCAATCAGTGCCGCACCATCGCCGAGCTGCTCCACCAGGCGCAGCGGCCCGTCTTGCTGGCGGGGTTGGGTGCGCGCAACAGCAACGCCTCACAGGCGTTGATTCGCCTCGCCGAAGCGGCCAAGTGTCCCGTCATCACCGACCTGGAGGGCAAAGGCGCCATTCCTGAGACGCACCCCCTCTCGCTCGGTGTTTTCGGCGTGGGCGCGCGGGGCAGCGCGGCCAGCTTCCTGGCCGAGGGGGTCGATCTCCTGATCTCGGTGGGCGCCCGGTTCGACGACACCACCACCTCGAACTTCAGCCCGCTCCTGCAGGGACAGCACACGCTGGTGCAGCTCGACTACGACGCCGCGCGACTGGGGCGTGCGTATTCTCCGGAGCTCGCCGTCGTGTGCGATCTGCCGCTTGCGCTCGCGACCATCACCGCGGAGCTGCCTGACATCGATGGGCCGAGGCTCCGCAACCGCAAATGGAATCTGAGCGAGTCGGCGCCCAACCCCCTCCCGCCTGTCCCGCAGACGCTCGGCGCCGCGCCGCACGACCCCCGGGCGGTGGCCGCAGCGCTCCGGAGCACGTTCGGGCCTTCGGCGCTCTTCAGCAGCGACATCGGGAATCACCTGCTCTTCATGGCGACCGAGATGGTCTCGAGCCGGCCCGATTCGTTTCACGTCAGCATCGGGCTCGGCGGCATGGGGTCGGGTTTGGGTACGGCCATCGGCCTGCAGCTGGGAGTCCCGAACCGCCAAGTGGTGTGTGTCATTGGCGACGGCGGCATGTTGATGGTCGGTACCGAGTTGGCGACCGCGGTCGCGCTCCAGCTGCCGTTGGTGGTGGTGGTGTTCAATGACAGACAGCTCGGAATGGTGCGCCACGGGCATCAGCGACTCTTCAATCGCTCACAAACATTCGAGACCCCGAACGTCGACTACTGCGGGTTGGCGCGTTCGTTGGGTGCGGAGGCCGAGCGAGTCGCGTCGATCGAGCAGCTGCGCGCGACCATCGCCCGCCCTCGTCGCGGCCCGGTGATGCTCGAGTTCTCAATCGATGGAGCGATTCAGCCCATCAACCCCCGCGAGGCCACGCTGAACTTCGACTCCGCGCCGGCCGCCAAGAACCTCACGGTTCACTGAGCGGTCGCAGTCATCATCAGCGGAAAACGAGGGCGCAGGCCCAACATCGCACGAGGGGCAATCACCGTGCCTGGCAGCAGGTCGAGCCGCACCCGCTGCAGCACGGTCGCCAAGACCAATTGCATCTCCATCAACGCATACTGATCTCCGAGGCACAGCCGCGCGCCGCCGCCGAAAGGGAAGAAGGAGAACCGCTGCCGCTCGGCCCCCGCCCGGAACCGCTCTGGATCGTACCCTTCTGGGTTCGGCCACAGGCGCGCATCGTGGTGCGTCGCGTAGATGCTCAGGAGGATCTGCGCCCCGGTTGGAACATCGAACCCGTCGAGCTGATCAGGCCCCAGCGCCTCGCGTGTAATCATCCACGAGGGGGGGTACAGCCGGAGCGTCTCTTCAACCACCTGCTTGGTGTACGGCAGGTTGGCCAAGTCGGCGGCGGTGGGGGGGCGCCCAGCGAGCACTCGGTCCAGCTCGGCGCGGTGGCGGCGGGCAATCTCCGGGTGCGACGACAGCAACGCGAATGCGAAGGCGAGCCCATTCGAGCTCGTTTCGTAGCCGCCGACGAACAGGGTCATCAGCTCGTCGCGCAACTGCTTGTCATTCAGCCCAGGCCCACCCTGCTCGTCTCGTGCTCCAACCAACAGCGACAGCAGGCTCCCGTCATCGGTCGTCGCCCGTCGCGCATTCTCGATGAGGCGAAACAGGGTGCGGTCGATGGTCTCGATCGCCTGTGCGTACCGGCGATTCCCGGGAGTCGGCACCGCGCGGGGAATCGAGGCGAGCGCGAACCGGTTCTTCGACAGATCGTCGAACAGAATCTGCCAGGCGTCCATCAGGTCGCGGATCTCGCCGGAGATGTCTGCTTTGAACATGTTCCGAACCGTCAGCTCCATCGTCAAACGAAGCATCTCGTCTCGAATTTCGAACGGCCAGTTCGCCTTCGACGCCCACGCCTCCACCAGCCTCGCCGCCGCTGCCGTGATGGTCTCCGCGACGTCACCGATCTTCTGGCGGTGAAAGGCGGGCTGCACCAGGCGGCGCTCCCGCAGCCACGCTTCGCCCTCGAGCAGCAGCAGCCCATCACCCAACACCGGGCGCATGCGCTGCGAGGCCTTTCCCTTGATGTAGTTCTTCGAGTTCTCCTGAAGCACGTGCTTCACGGCAGTCGGAGAACTCACCAGGAACAAAGGGTTGCCCCCGGCATCGCCCAGCAAGACCACGCCCCCGAACTCGCGATTGAGAGACGTGACGCGCGTCAGCGGGTCACCGCGCAGTTGAAGCGCACCACCAATCAAGGGGAAAGAAAGTGGGCCTGGGGCGAGTTTTGTTGTCATTTCTCATAATTGTACATGCGTTGCTGTGTGTCGTCTATTTATTTCGTGGGTTCATGGTGAGGTCGTTATGAGTAATTTGAATGTGGGTGTGCTGTCGGTAGGTGTCTATTTGCCTGAGGTGGTGCGGACGAACGAATGGTGGCCGACCGACATGGTTGAGGCCTGGGAGCGTCGTGTGTTGACGCAGGTTGTGCGACAAGACTTACAGACAGAAGACCCACGTAGCGAGTGTGCTCAGGCGATGGCCAACGCGATGGCTTCGGTGAAGGGAGACCCGTTTCAAGGCGCGAAGCGTCGGCACGTCATGCCAGAAGGTATGATGTCTTCTGATATGGAACTCGCGGCCGCAGAAGATGCACTGCGCAAGGCAGGCATTCAGCGGAGTGATGTTGATGTCTTGTTGGTCTCGAGCGCCCTCCCAGACAATCTCAACGTTTCCAATGCTTGTGTTCTTCACCAGCGGCTGGGGTTGCCCGATCGATGTTTGACGACGTCGATTGATGCGATGTGCAACAGCTTCTTGATGCAGTTGTCGCTGGTCGAGAAGCTCATCTCGGCTCGGCTCGCGAAGTACGCGGTGCTCGTGCAATCAGCCGCGATGAGCCGCATCAGTCGACCCGAAGATCAGTTTTCGGTGTGGACGGGAGACGGGGCGACAGCGGTCGTGGTTGGGCCCGTGTCTGCAGGTCGAGGCGTACTCGGCCGCGCGCATCGCACCGACGGCTCGGTGTTTGGCGGAATCGTTACGGGCGTGCCTGGAAAAAACTGGTGGGAGGGCCCGCCCATTGTTTACATTCAAGACTCGCGCAAGGCGCGTCGAATGTTCCTCTCGATTGGCGATTTCTGTGGCCCCGCGATGCGCGAAGCGCTTGATCAGGCGTCGCTTACGACTGATGATATCTCTTTCTATGCATCACATCAGGCCACCGTGTGGTTTCAGAAGGTTACTCAACGAGCGCTCGGGCTCGATCGCGCGAAGAACGTGAGCACGTTTCCGGACTTCGGAAATATGCTCGGTTGCAATATTCCCCTCAATCTTCATGAAGGCGCATCTCGAGGTCTTCTTCGTGACGGCGAGGTGGTCGCCATGATGTCTGGCGCCGCCGGAATGGCCACGAGCTGCGCAGTGCTTCGTTGGGGTGTTTGATTGCTCGAAAAGGCGCTACCGAAAGACGTCGCGTGTCGGCTACTCGAAGTCTTTTTCGCCAAAGCAGAGCGAGACGGAACTGCGTTCGAGCGCCTGACCCGAGAAGTGCCGTATTCGCTGAGTCATCTCCGGTCGAAACACGAACGAATCGACTGGCCTTCGTTCGTCGTCTTCATGGCCAACGTCGGTGGTGTCTGGTCCAACGAACAACTGATCGAGCTCGGTCGGTCTTTTTTTGAGAACCCGTATCTTCAGCCGATGAAGGTCATCGCGCGCCTGATTTTTACTGTGCGCGAAATATTTCGATACATGAACGCGCCGTCGACGGGTGCGGGAAATCAAAATATCGAGTGTATTGAACCCCGGATGATTGAGTATCCAAACAGCCCGCGAATCACGATCGAGCTGCGACTCCGAGAAGGGTACCATCACAGCCGCGAGTTTTTGTTGGTGAACCAGGGTGTGTATTCGGCCACCCCGCAGGTCTTAGGGCTGCCGCCGGCCCGCGTGACGTTCATCGGCATCACCGAAAGCAACGTGGCGAGCTTCGACGTTGAGTTCGAGGATCACAACGGGTGGCCGATTCGTCTGCGGCGGGCATTGATGTGGCCGTTCACCGCGCGCGCTGCGGCGCGCGAGCTGAAGGAGGCCAACGAGACGCTCGCGACGCGGTATCGCGAGCTCGACCAGAGTCGAATCAAGCTGGCCGCCCAGGCGGAGCAGCTCGAGGCGGTCGATGCGCTCGCGAAAGACCTGACGACGACGACGGACATGCCCGAGCTCGGGAAGGTTCTCTCGTCGGTTCTGCAAGACAAGTTCGGCGTTCGTAGCGGGAAAATCGTCGTGTACGACGAGTCCTCGTTAGACGAGCACGTCATCTGCGAGTTCGGCTCCACCTCTCCGCAGCAGCGTATCGAGATGCAGGTGGGTGGCCGGCGAATCGGCCGGCTGCACATCGATGGCGACCAGCAGCAGCCAAGGCACGTGAGCCTCTTGCAGCTCTCGGTTCCGTGGATCTCGGTGGCGCTCGAGAACGCGCGGTCGTTCGCGATGTTGCGCAACTACCAAGACAATCTCGAGCAGATGGTGAAGGAGCGCACCGCGCAGTTGGAGCTGACGCTCGAGCAGATGAAGGCGGCGAACGAGCGGCGGCTGCACTTCTTCTCCCACGCGTCGCACGAGCTGCGCACGCCGCTGACGCTGGTGCTGGCGCCGCTGGAGACCTTCGCGGCATCGCCCAACGTCTCTCCCGAAGTTCGCGAATCGCTCGACGTGGCGGTGCGCAATGCCTACCGCTTGTACAAGATTGTCAACGATGTGCTCGACCTCTCGAAGCTCGAGTCGGGGGCGTTCAAGCTGCAAGCCGGCGTGGCCGACTTGACGAGTTTGCTCGGCGAGCTGCTCACGCCTTTCCAGCCCCTCGCCACCCGCCGCAAGGTGACGCTGGGCACGGCGCTCCCGACCTCGCTCCCGGTGGTCTGCGACCCCGAACGCATCGAGCAGATCGCGATGAACCTCGTCTCCAACGCGCTCAAGTTCACGCCCGACGGGGGCCGGGTCACCATCGGCGCGAGCGAGTCGAAAGACGGCTTCGAGTTCTACGTCGAGAACTCCGGCGAAGGCATCGACCCCGACGACGTACCGAAGCTCTTCGAACGCTTCGCCCAGTCGTCGCGCTCGGCCCAGCGCCGCTACGGCTCGTCGGGCCTGGGTCTGGCCATCGTGCACGAGTTCACCCAGCTCCACGGGGGCAAGGTCTCGCTCGACAACAGGCCCGGCGAGAGCGTGCGCTTCACGGTTTCCATTCCCCGCCTCTCCGCCGACCGCCACGCCGAGGTGAAGCCGCTCACCCGCGCGGAGCGGCTCCAGTACGAGGCCGTCGCCGACCGCGACCCCGGCCTCGCGCCCACCCCCTCCATCACCGAGACCCGGCTGCCGGTGCTGCTGCTGGTCGAAGACAACACCGAGATGCGCCAGCTGCTGGCGAACGGCGTCAGCGACGTGTTCCACGTCATCGAGGCGCGCGACGGCATTCAAGGGCTCGAGCTGGCCAAGAAGTACCTGCCCGACATCATTCTCGCTGACGTGATGATGCCGCTGATGGACGGCACCGAGCTGTGCGGCAAGCTGAAAGAAGAAGAGCGCACCGCCATCATTCCCTTTCTCATGCTCACCGCGCGCAGCGAGCTCGAGAACAAGCTGTTCCACCTCGGGCAGGGCGCCGATGACTACATCGGCAAGCCGTTCCACCTCGCCGAGGTGAAGGCTCGGCTCATGTCGCACCTGCGCATGCGCGCGATGCAGCACGAGCTCGCCCAGCGGGAGAAGCTCGCCGCCCTCGGCACCGTCGTCGCCGGCGTGGCCCACGAGATTCGCAACCCGCTCAACGGCATCATCAACGCGCTCAACCCGATTCGAAAAGGGCTCATCACCGACCCCAAAGACGTCACCGAGCTCATCGACATCGCCATCGACAGCGCCAAACGCGTCGACGTGTTGTCGTCGAAGCTGCTCAAGCAGGTGCGCTCCGGAGAGGGCGAGCGCTCGGTGATCGACGTCTCCGCCAACGTCGCCGGCGCGATGCAGATGCTCGAGCACAAGGTGAAAGACGGGCCGCACCTCGTGCAGAAGCTGGCCGAGCGCCACACCTGCCACGTGGTGGGAGAGCCCGGCGCCCTCAACCAGGTGTGGGTCAACCTGGTCGACAACGCCATTCAAGCGGTGGGCCCCACCGGCACCGTCACCATCGAGGTGGTGGGTACGCCGCGACACACCATCGTCGAAGTGCGCGACACCGGGCCGGGAATTCCCGCTGACCTGGTGCATCGGGTGTTCGACCCGTTTTTCACCACCAAGCCCGTGGGCACCGGCACCGGCTTGGGTTTGTCTACAGTTCGCGACATCGTGAAGAGCCACGGTGGATCCATCTCGGTGGAGTCACCTCCAGGGGCAGGCGCTGTGTTTCGGGTTACACTCCCGACAGCACCACCTGGAGACGTCCGTGCCCCATCGCCTCACTGATGAGCTCCTTCTCGTCTACGTCGATGACGAGCTGCCCAACCTGAAGGTCTTCGAGGCGAACTTCAAAGGCCAGTTCCGCCTCGCCACGTGCAGCTCGGGCGCTGAAGCGCTCACGCTGCTGAAGGCCCGCGGCCACGAGGTCGGCATCGTGGTGACCGACCAGCGCATGCCCGGAATGACCGGCGTCGAGCTGCTCGAGAAGGTGC
>JAEUJT010000310.1 GCA_016793525.1 Archangium sp.
TCCATGACGCAACAACAACGACTGCTGCTGGCCATTGGCCTCTCCTTCGCGCTCATCACCGGCTGGCAGCTGCTGTACCTGAAGCCGCAGATGGAGGCCGAGCAGGCCCGCCTCGCGGCCCTCGACTCCGGGGTGCAGCTCGCCGAAGCCACCACCGACGACGCGGGGGCCCTCGTACCCGGGGAGCAGGCAGCGCTGCTGGCCAGTGACGGAGGCTTCGTCGCCCCCATCGCCGAGCTCCCGCGCCGAACCATCGAGCTGACGCGGCCCACCATGCACCTGGTCTTCACGTCGGAGGGCGGCGGCTTGGAGAAGGCCGAGCTCTCCGGTGAGCGCGAGCGCGACCAGCGGCAGCTCACCATCGCCGAGGGCTACAAGAAGCTGCTGGGCGAAAAGTTCCCCCCCGGGCCCCACGTCGACCTGGCGGTGCCAGTGTCTCCGGGCCCACCGCAGTTTGGGGTCTCCATCGCCGGTGCGGCGCCGCTCGACGGCCGCCTGCGCTACGCGGTGGTCGAAGAGACGCCCGGCCGCGTGACCTTCACGGGTACACAGGGCCCGTGGTCGGTGACCAAGACCTTCTCGTGGGACCAAGCCGCCACCGGGCTGCCCCCGAAGGCCAAGTTGGCCGACCGCAACCCCGCTGGCTACGTGCTCTCGCTCGACGTCACGGTCACCAACACCAGCGCCGCGCCGGCTTCGGGTGAGCTGGCGGTGCACACCTCGCGGGCCATTCAGCCCGACACCGAAACGGCGCCGAGCATGTTCGGCGGCATCGGCAACCAGTCGCTGACCGAGTGCAAAGCGAGCGACACGGTGCACCGCAAGACGCCTGACGACGACAAGCCCGAGCAAGACGAGCCGGGCCCGGTGCACTTCGTGGCGCTCGACCAGCAGTATTTCCTCACCGCGGTGTGGCCGAAAGACGGCGCGGCCGAGGGGCGCTGCCTGCTCACGTCGACGACCACCTCACGTTCGGCGCAGCTGCTGTCGCCGCTCACGGTGGGCCCGGGCGCGAGCGTCACCAAGCGCTACCAGGCGTTCCTCGGCCCGAAAGACCTGGAGCTGCTGAGCCAGGTGGGCGTGGGCACCTCGTTCCAGCCGGCGCTCGACGCCACGGTCGACTTCGGGTGGTGGGCGGTCATCTGCAAGGCGCTGCTCTTCTTCCTGCGCTTCTTCCACGGCCTCATCGGCAACTGGGGCGTGGCGATCGTGCTGCTGACGGTGATGGTGAAGGTGGTGCTGCTGCCGCTGACGCACCGGGCGATGGTGAGCGCGGAGCAGATGAAGAAGCTGCAGCCGGAGATGGAGAAGGTTCGCGCCAAATACCCCGACGACCGCGACCAGCAGAACCAGGCGATGATGAAGCTGTACTCCGAGGCGAAGGTGAACCCGCTCGGGGGCTGCCTCCCGCTGCTGCTCCAGCTGCCCATCTGGGCGGCGCTCTTCACCACGCTGCGCACGAGCTACGAGCTGTACGGCGAGCCGTTCTACGGCGTCTGGTCTGACCTGACGTTCAAAGACCCGACGTACCTGCTGCCGCTCGCGTTGGGCGTGACGATGATTGTGACGCAGCGCCTGCAGCCCCAGATGATGGACCAGAGCCAGGCCTTCATCATCACCTGGGTGATGCCGGTGTTCTTCACCGCCATCATGATGAACTACCCGGCGGGCCTCGCCCTCTACATCTTCACCAACAACCTGCTGTCCATCGTGCAACAGTTTGCGCTGCGCAAATGGCTCGAGCGCACGGGACAGGCGGCGCCGAAGAAGGTGGCCACCACATGACCGCGGCAGTCGACAAGCGCGCGCAGGCGGAGACGGCGTTGGGCGGCATTCTGCAGCACATGGGCTACCCGGCCCGCCTCGAGTGGAAAGACATGCCCGACGGCGGCATCGGCGTGGCGGTGCACTTCGAGGGCGAGCTCCCGGGCATCACCGCGAGCAAGCGCACGTCGTTGGTCGACTGCCTGCAGTTCCTGGTGAACAAGATGGTGAACCGGCCCAACGGCGAGAAGCGTTGGGTGACGCTCGGAGTGAATGCCTTTCCCGAGCCGCGCCCGGCACGCCCCGAGGGTGGTGCACCCGCTCCGGCCCCAGCTGCCTCCGCGCCTGTCGCTTCGGAGGCCAAGGCACCAGCCACCGCGAAGCCGCCCCCCAACAGTCGAAATGGGAAAGCCGCTCCGCCCCCTGCCGCAGCACCGGCCGCGCGCCGCAACGAATCGACTGACGAGCGAAAGCTCTCCGTCGAGCCCACGCCGCAGATGACGCGTTTGGCGACGTCGCTGGCGCACAAGGCGGCCACCACCGGGTACTTCTACGCCGTGCTGTCGCTGAGCACCGACGACCGGGCGCGCGCGCTCCAGGCCGCCGCCTCGGCGAAGGGCGTGTCGGCGCGGGTCGAGGGTGATGGCCTGCACCGCCGGCTCGCCTTCGTGCCCGACAAGCCGACCATCATCTCCAAGAAGCAGGTGATGCCCGACTACGACGACGACGCGGAGTGACGCGCGCGTGCGCCTGACCGAAGTCGACGCCCGCACCTTCTCCAGAAGCCCCATCGGGCGGTTCTTCCGAGGCCGGGCGATGGTCGCGTTCTGCTTCGACGACCGGCTCATGGGCACCAGCTTCGTGGGCGAGCTCGAGCGCGACGAGATGGACATGCTGCTGCCCATCGGCCACTCCACGACGGTGATGAAGTCGTTCTCGACGCTGCTCGACATGCGGCACCTGCGCGGGTTCCCCGCTCGGCAGTGGATCGACGACACGCTGCAGTTCGCGCGCAACACGAAGCCCAACCTCACGCGCAACGTGGCGCTGCTACCCACCGATTTCGAGACGCGGGTGAAGGTCGAAGGGTTGCTCCGCCTGTTCCCCTCTCCGTGGGAGCAGCAGGTGGCGCACACCCTGCGCGCGGCGCTCCGGGGCTTGGTTCGCGGCTCGACGCGCCCGTACGAGCTGGAGATCGCGCGCGTG
>JAEUJT010000329.1 GCA_016793525.1 Archangium sp.
GACGCGCGCCACCTTGCGATTCGGGTCGACGTCGATGGTGAACGGCTGACCGGGCTGGATCCACTTGCCCTTCCATTCACGGTTGGCGAGCGGCGCGCCGCGGTAGTTGAAGACCTTGGTCTCGACGTTCTTCGGCTTGTACGTGACGCGCACCCATTGCACCGTCATCGCCGTTTCCGACGCGGGAATCGACGTGTTCTCGGCCTTGATGCGAATCGTCTTGCCGGCCTTGGCCAACACGCCGGAGTCGGTCGCGTTTTCGGGGTGAATGTTGTCGATTTCGGGCGAGTTGCCGTTGTCGGCGTTGGGGTCGACGAACTTGCGCATCAACATCACCGCGTCGGAGAACCACGTGCAGTACGTGGGCTTCTCTTCGCGCTTGGTGGTGCTGTTCCACTGGCGGAGCGGCGCGTGGAACGACACGTCGATGTTCTGAATCTCGTAGCCCTCTCGGTCGGGCGGCACGGGAATCACCATTTCGCCGTTGGGCTTGATGCCGTTTTTGCCGACCTTGAGCGTGTAGGTGTCTGACAGGCCGTCGCGCCCGAAGGTGTGCTCCACCGCGCCGGAGACGGTGCCGCTCGGCCACGGCGAAAAGCCGGTGGGCGTGGTGACGTGGCCGGTGCCGCCGCCGGTGACCGGAGTGGCGGGCGTCGCCTTGAGCTGCGCCTCGAGCTTGGCCGCGTTCGTCTTGTCTTTCGCGGTGATGATGCCCAGCGCCTTGGCCTTGTTGAACTCCGCCAGGGTGAGGGTGCCGTTTTTCGCCGTGGTGCCGACGCGCTTGTCGTTGTCGATCTTCTTGGCGAGGGTGCGCAGCGCGCTGGGCAGCGAGTCGATGCGAAGCGGGGTCGTCATGGCTACTCGTCTCCGGAGGGTTCGGCGTCAGGGGGGGCTTCGGGGGAAGGCACGGTGAGCAGCTCACCGTCGTCGCTCATGCCAATGGCGAAGTCGGAGAAGCGCTCGGGGCGCACGCCTTCGGCCGGTTTCGCCGGGGCGTGGAGGCTCGCCTTCAGCCGCTCGATGGCCGCGAGCTCGTCGGCGGTGAGGGGCTTCATGGGACCTCCTGCAGCATGATGACGTGTTTGCCGACGGTGGCGTCGAAGGCGCTCGAGAGCACCTTGAACTCGGTGCCGGGGCCGAACAGCACCTCGTTTTCGCGCGCGAACTGCGACAGCACCTTCACCGGCTTGCCGTTCGACTTGGCGTCGATGACGAAGAGCACGTTGCCTCCGAAGGCGGTGGTCTTGTCGGTGCTGGTGCTGAGAAAGGCCTTCTCGGCGATGGTCTCTCCGGCGAGGTAGCGGGCCAGCTTGTCGGGCGTGAGCGACGCGCCGCGGTACACCGTGCCGACGTACGACGGCAGCTTGTTGAGGCCCGACGCCGCGGTCTTGATGAGGGGCGCCAGCTTGGTGAGCGTCTCTGGCGTGGTGCCGCGGAGGCCCGAGTTCATCTCTCGGTAGAACGCGCCGGTGTAGGCGCGCATGGCCACCAGGTCGTCGATGGAGATGTTGGCGAGCTCGGGGTTCGCCAACTTGAGGTCGGCCATCGTCTTGTAGAGCTGGTCGTACTGCGCGTCGCCCAGGGTGGCCTTGAGCGCGGCGCGGGTGGCCTCGTCGGCCTCGTACTTCGAGAGGTCGAGCTCGCCGTCGGGCATCGCCGTCTTGATGACGCCGAGCGGGTTGCGCGCGTTCGCGATCAGCTCTTTTGCCCAGGTGGTGACGACGCGGTTCACGGCCCCGCGCGCGGCGCCCTTCACGCCTTTGGTGCCGAGGTCGAAGAGGCCCTCGGTGACGCCTTCGTTCCAGGTCGTGGCCTTGGCGGCGTTGTCGGTGACCGCTCCGACGAAGCCCGTGCCGGCGCCCGCCACTGCGGCCCGGCTCAGCTTCGCAGCGAGGGTGGCCGTTGGACCCGCAGCCGTCGCGAACTTGCCCGCCACGCCGCCGGCGAGGCCGTCGATGGCGCCTTTGGTGACGTCGACCGCCGCGTCTTCGAAGGAGTAGCTCTTGCCGGCCATGGCGCCGCGCACCGCGACCCGGGTGCTCGCGCCGATGACGGTGGCGGCGACGAGGCCCGTGCCTGCACCGGCGGTGGCGACGGCGACGGCGACCGCGGCTCCGGTGGCGACCGCGTTGGTGACGGATTCTTTCGACGCCCGGTAGGCCTCGACATCGCCGCCGGCGAGGGTGGTGAGGCCCTCGAGCGTCGAGCGTTCGGCATCGTCGATGACGCCGTCGCGCACCGCGTTGGCGAGCGCCTGCTCGGCTTGCTCCACGGTGCGGTCGAGCCGCTGCCCATCGCGGGACATGACGTTCATCAGCAAGCGGCTGATGGTGTTCCACACGCCGGCGCGCTCGAAGTCGCGGCGACGGCGGGCCTGGTCGACGGCGGCCTCGGGCGTCTGGGGTGTGCCCTCGAGGGCCAGCAGCGCCTCGAACTCGTCGCGGCCGGTGAGGTCGCCTGTGAGATCTTTCTCGAGCGGGGTACCGGTGCGCGCGAAATACGCGGCCTTGAGCGCCGCGGCGTCAGACGGCGTGCGGTCTTTGAGCACGGCGAGAATGGCGGTGCTGTCGGTGCCGGCGCCTTTGACCGCGATGCGCAGGCGCTCGACGTCGTCGAGGGTGCCGTCGAGGGCCTTCACCAGGCGCTTCTCGTCGCGGCCTCCGAAGCGCTTCACCAGCTCGTCGTGTAGCGAGCGGCCGTAGCG
This sequence comes from Archangium sp., assembly GCA_016793525.1. Next base: position 2,705 of record JAEUJT010000329.1, read on the forward strand.
CTTCTGGTAGTCGGCGGTGAGCGCTGCGCGCTGGTCGGGCGGAACCTGCTCGAGGAGGGCGAGGGCGCCCGCACCGTCTTTGCCGAAGCCCAAGAAGCCGCCGTCGGCGAGGTCGCGCAGCTGGGCCGCGGTGGCCCCGACGGGGTCTGCCTGGAGGAGGGCGAGGGCGCGCTCGCGCTTGGGGCCCTTGAGCGACGAGGTGAGGTCGCTCTCGAGCGAGCGCCCGGTGTGCTTCTGGTACGCGGTGGCGAGGGCGGGGAGCGAGGCCGGGTGGGTGCGCTGCAGCACCTCGATGGCGTCTTCAGGGGAGCGCTTGGTGCCGAGCTGGCGCTCGAGGCGAGCGGCGTAGGCCACGCTGGGCTGGTTGTTGAGAAACGCGAGGGCTTCTGTCTCTTTCGAGCCGCGGCAGGTGCGCTTGATGCGCGACTCGAGGGAGTCGCCGGTTTCCCTCTGGAAACGAGCGGCCACGGCGGCGCGCTGGTCGGGCGGGAGCACCTCGAGCGCTTCGATCAGCTCATCGGCGTCGCGGGAGAAGATGGACCCGCTCTCGGCGCGCAGCACCTCGACGGCGGCGCCCACCACGTCGCCCGACAGCAGTGCGCGGGCCCGGCGCTGCTCGACGCCGGAGAGGTCTTTCTTGAGGTCGTTGTCGAGATCTCGGCCGTAGTGCGCCTTGTACTGGGCCTTCACCGCGTCGAGGTGCACCGGGTTGGCGCGCTCGAGCACTTCGAAGATGGCCGTCTCATTGGTGCCGGCGCCGACCAACCCGGTGTGCATCGCGGCGTGGAGGGCCTGCGCGTCGCGGGCGACGTCGGCGGCTTTGAGGGCAGGGGCGGCGGGCTTCGGGGGCGTCGTCACCGGACGGGTGGATGACGTGATGCGTCGAGAAGTCACGGTCAGGCAAAGTACCCGAGGCAGGCCCTCAGGGCAAAGGGTGCGCCGGCCTTAAAACACCCAGAGCACGCCGGCGGTGGCGAGGGCTCCGAAGTTGCTCAACTGGCTGCCCGAATGATCCGCCTGGCCGCTGAGGCTGGCCGTCACGCGCCACTCCGGGGTGATGCGGAACGTGGCTCGGAGCGCGACGAGGTGATTGCGCCCGGCCCCGCCGGTGAAGTGGCCGTACTGGTACGACAGCTTCACCGTCGCGCGCTTGAACCGGTACGCGGCGAAGGGCTTGGCGGAGAAGAGAAACGGAGCCACGGGAACGCCGTTGCCGAGCTCCAACGTGCGGCCGAGCGCCACCACGCTGAAGTAGCCGATGTCATTCGGGTCAGAATCATACACATACACCGCGGCGTCGAGGCCGACGTCGACCCGCTGGGTGATGAACAATGTTCCCGTTGCGCCGATTCGCGCTTGCAGCAATGGCGTCTGCGCGCCCTTGACCAGGGGACACAGCCGCTCTGTTGTGCCCTCGCTGCTGAGGCAGAATTGCCTCCACTGATTGCCGATGACCGTGTTT
>JAEUJT010000375.1 GCA_016793525.1 Archangium sp.
TTGAATCTGTCAGCCTCCCACACCAGCCGCAGCGTGCGCGGGAGTTGAGTGAGCAACTCGCGTGTCGTCGCCTTCTCTTTTCCCCGTCCCGCCATCGGCGCACCGTATCGGCGCGGCGCACCGGGCACCTCACCCGAATGAACGGGCGTCATCGCACGAAGCGCACCTCGAGCCCGACCGACTCCGTGCCGAGGCGCAGCTCGGAGATGGGGTAGGCCCCGTCGCCGTCGCCAGTCGGCAGCACCACGACCGCCGTCGCGCCGCCGATGTCGAGCAACGCGGGCAAGTCACGCACCTGCAACAGATCCATCGAGAACGCCTCGCGGTCAGCTGGAGCGACGCGCTTGAGCCAGGTCTGCCGGTCGTAGATGGCGAGGGCCCCGTGGTCGACGAACGCCGTGGCGACCTGAATCGACTCGAGCGCTCGCGTGGCACCTCGCATCAGCCGCACCGCCGAGATGACCGGCTGCTCGCTTCGTGTGGAGCGCGCGACCGTCACCTCGACCAGATAGGTTCCCGGCTGCACGCGGAGCGCCCACGGGGACATGCGCTCCGGGAGCTGCCCGAGGTCACACGGCGTCAGGGAGCGCCCGGCGACGGGGAGGCTCGCGCAGGGGAGCCATCTGTCGGCCACCGCAGCGATGGCCTCCTTCGCGTCTGCGCCACGCTTCGCGAGCAGCGTCGAAAGCGCCGCATCGCATGGTCGAGCTCGGAACAGCGGCTCAGCGGCCTCGTCGGTCGGAGGTGGGTACCCCACGGCCACCAGCGCTTCGGGGCTCGCCTGGTGGAGGACCGAGAGCATCGAGCGCACGACGGCCTCGCTCGACGCATCTTTGGACCGCCGACCTGTCTGCGTGTCCCACGCGTACACCTGCTCGCCGAGCGCTCCCCGCCGTCGGGGGTCGGGGAGCCAGAACCGCACGTAGCGACCTCTCGTGTCGGTCGCGACGACCGCGTCTGGTGGAAAGCCGGGCAGGGTGCGACGGCAGGTCTCCGTCAGGACCACGAAGTCGTGCATGGTCGCGCCGGGGACGAGGGCACCGAGCGTGGGGAGGGCGAGCAGCTGCCGCACGCGCGGGTCGCTCAGCAGGGCCTTGTATCGGGGCGGAAGTGTGACTCCCAGTCGTGCCTCTGCGGCCTCAACTTCGCCTTCGATGACGGGGAACCAGGGCATGCGGTGGGCTCAACCAGGCTTGGTTGAAAGGGCGTTGTACACGTGCCCTTACGACGGAGAAACGGTGACGGTCAGCACGGCGTCGGGGGCGGCGATCAGCTCGTCACACGCCGTGCCGGTGAAGCGGAGGCGTCGCGTCCCCTCGCGCACCCAGCCGTTCGGGCCCGGCTCAACTGCGGTGTCGTTCACTTGCACCGTGAGCACGGAAGACTCGAATGGGCTCTCGCTGATCCACAGACACCGCGTGCTCTCGATCATGGCGCGGCGCAGGCGCACGCGGGGCGCGTTCATGTCAGGCGCGGTCAGCACCAAGTGGAAGCGGCTGGCGCAGAGGCCGTCGACGCAGGTGGAATTTCCCGGGCAGTCGGCGTTCGACGCACACGTCGGCGGAAGCGAGGTCTGCACGCTGGAGAAGAAGTTGGCGTCGGGGGCCACCAACTCTTCGCCGACGCCGATGATCATCAACCTGAGGCCGCGGGCCGCGAGCTCCGCTGCCTGGTTGATGACGCCCAGGTCATCGAGGCAGCCTTCGGAACAGAACGAGCCGACGCATGAAGACAACGTGCAGCGGCACGCGTTGGTGTTGCAGGTGTTCACGTTCTCCATGTTGCAGTTCGGCATGCCATCGGTCACCAGCATGACGAAGGTGTCGCTCGTCTCTTCCGCAGGGGCCGTCGAGAGAACCGTCTGGAGCGCCTTCGAGGTTGGCGTGCCTCCCGCTGGAGAGCGCGCTTCGTAGGCGTCGATGACCGCGTCGGGCGACGATGACGCCGCGACTGGGGGCGCGAGGGTAAGGCTCGCGTCTGAGCCGCACCTCGAGTCGGTCGGGTACACCATCGCGCCGTGCCTCGCCGGCGGCACGTCGAACTCGCGGAGCGCCGAGACGAGCCATCGCTTTCGGGTCAGGCACGAGAGAGGGCATGGACTGGTGCCGGGCCCACACGAGCCACACGTCTCGCCGACGGGTTGAACGGGCGTCTCCAGCGAGCCCGAGTTGTCGAGCACCCACATGACGCGGGGGGCCGCGGCCGGCGTCATGGTCAGCGCGCGCGGCTGACGAGCGGTCAGGGGCTCAGCGACAGGGGAACACGCGACGGTGAACACCGCGAGCAGCCCGACGATGCGAAGGAGCGTGTGGGTCATGTGCTCGGTGAGATGCGTGAACGCGCGCCGGCGGCTCATCAGCGCACCGAAGCGCCGATGGCGAGTGAGAGCAGCGGAAGGCCGGCACTGGCTGGGGACGACACCGGGAAACGAACCTGGAGCGGAACCGGCGCGAGCGATACGTCGGCGCTGACCCGCAGCGCGAGCCATGGGAGCAGCGCACGCTCGACATCAACACCCACCGTCGCCGCCGGAGTCGTCGCGACAACGGCTTTTCCGTCGAACCCGAGATTCGCCACAGCGGCGGCCCAGAGCCCGAGGCCCGACAGCCCCAGGCGAGGTTGCACGTGGAGCGCGTCGAGCTGAAACGGCCAGGCCACCTGCACCGTCGCGAGCGCCAAGCCGACATCGGTCGTGCCCTCGTCGCCGGTGAACCGCGCGGTCTGCAACCCGACGCCCAGCCTCGCGGAGAGCTCGAGCGGCCCCAGCCTCCGGCCGACCTCGACCCACGCGGCCGGGAGCACGCCGATTCTGCCAGGCGCGACGAGCACGCCACCCAGCAGGGTCGCTCGCCACAGCCTCGGGCGCTGGTCGGGTTCGGGCCCGAGAAAGGTGTCGACCGCTGGAGGCACGGGTGCGTGGCGGAATCGCGCTTCGGCGAGGCTGGCGTGCAGCAGCTCGAGCACGTGCGTGGCGGCTTGAGCGCGCGCTCGCGCATCGACCGGTGCGATGGTCTGCCGAGACACGCGCTTGTCGGTGAGTTGGTCGTCGATGTGAATGGTGAGTTTCGCGCCCTCGCACTCGAGGTGGATTCGAGCCAACGCCGCGTCTCGCTCGGCGATCACGAACCCGGCGGCCCGCAGCTCGGCCCCGACTCTCGCGCTCAACAGCGCTCCACAGCTCGTCTCGGTGAGCTGCACCGTGCTCACGTCGCCGAGCAGCATGAGCGCCAACCAGCTCATCGGCCCGCGTCGCTCTGGAGCCGTCGCGCGAGCACGGCCCACGGTCCGTTGGGGTGGTGGCGGAGATATTCTGTCGCGCGTTGATGGATCTCCGCCGAGTCTTTTCGCTGCACTGACAGCTCGAGCAGTCGCCCGCGGGCTTGCTCGGCGAAGGTGTCTTCTTGCTCGAGGACAATCGCGCGCTCGAAGAGTCGCTCGGCGTCAGCTGTTCTCTTCGAATCGAGCGCGATTCGACCGAGGAGAAATGCGGCCTCTGCGGCGTTTTCGCCACGTCGTTCCATCACCAGATGCAGCACGTCGTTCGTCAGCGCATCCGAGCCCTCGATGCGCGCTGCATCGGCGATCAGCAGCGCTTCATCGTCGGGCAGCGAGGCGATTCGCTCGAGCACACCTTCACGGCGTGCGGCGTCGAGGCCGTCGTGCGTGAGACCAGCTTCGAGCAGCGTCTTCCACCCTGGGAGCGGTGGACCTCCGTCGCTCGCTGCGAGGGTTCTTGTCGCCCGTCGCGGCGTTGGTCGTACGACGACGGCGGGTACGTCCATTTCGACTTCTACGTCATGGTCGACCGCCAGGTCTTCACCGCGCTTCGGTGCGCGCACGAGAGACGCACCTGCGCGAACGATGATGGGCGCTGGAGTGCCCGGGCCGGTGACCTCGACCGCACCCTCCTGCACGCTGACTCGAAACGTCTCGCCACTCGGTTGCCAGGAGACGGTGAGCACCGTGCCGACGACTCGCACGGTCCACGGGCCCGCTCGATACAGCCACACCCGCCCAGTTCCCTTCGCGACGGTGGCCGTCAATTCTCCTGAGTCGAGTCGAACCTCGACGACCTGGGCGTCGTCGCGCAGCACCTGGCCGAGGCTGTTCTCCGTCAGCACCACTTCGCTGCCATCTGTGAACTGGTGCGGAGTCGTGGAGAGAACAGTCGGCGGTGAGCCCGTGCGCTCCTCCCTGCGCGAAGACACCAGGCCGATGGCGACGAGGGCCGCGGCGGTCGCGAGTACCAGCACCCACCGGCGGCGAGGTGGGAGCCGCGAGTCGAGCGCCCGCGCGCGCTGCCGGAGCCGGCTCGTCGCAGGTGCCCCAGGCGCGAGGGTGTCTCGCAGCGCCGACCAGTCAGGCATCATACGTCGTTCTCCTGCGAGAGATGTTCCTCGGCGGCGGCGAGCCAGCGCTTCACGGTGGCGAGTGAACACGACATCGCCTCGGCCAACTCGGTGAGCTCGTACCCTTCGATGTGGCGGAGCACGAGCACCAGGCGGTCGCGTTCGTTGAGGCGCTGGAGCCTTCGCCACAGATGCCGAGCACGTTCCCGCGTGTCTTCGTCAGCGATGCGCAGGTCGGGGTGGTTCAGCCCTTCTGACGCATCAGTGAAAATCCGAAGCCAACGTCGCCGCCGCAGGACCTGCCGAACGCAGTTTACGGTGACCGTGCGAACCCACCCGCGCAGAGCGCTGATCGACTTCACGCCCTGGGCGCCGTGGAAGAGCGATTGAAACGTGTCCTGCACGATGTCGTCGTGGTCCGCGTCAGCGCCAAGCAGCGACCACACGAGTCGGTTCACCTCGGCTTCGTAGCGGTCGAAGAACTGACCACGCGCGGCCCGTTCACCGCGAGCGACGCCGTCGAGCAGCCGCTGGAGCTCCGCGGCGTCTTCAGGCACTGGCTCGAGGTGGCGCTTCAGCATGGGCAACACGGCGGGAATGTACGATGCGCGGGCCGTGCGCGACGGCTCACGCCTTGGAAAGAAA